>JAGPVP010000110.1 GCA_018066965.1 Zhongshania sp.
ACTTCTTGTGGAGCGCCCATCAAGAGAAGCGGGGCAGTACCTGCAAGGGTTTCAATGGTTTGATGCAAGGGGTGTTTCATAAGACCGTTAAACCCATACATACGTTTCACACTATGATGTACTGCATGTAGCTGCCACAGCACGCTGTACCTATGACTGGCGTAATGTGCCAGTGTAATGCCTATATCGGCGATGATCACCGCCAATAATACTTGCAACCACAGCGGTGCGTAGGAGGGCCAAATAGAATTAAATGGGATGAAACTAGCAATGATTGGGACACTTAATACTCCGACAATACTCAGTGATTCATTGACTAAGGCATGAATAACATCACGCCCCGAGTCTGCTTGAGGCTTGTTGAATTCGGGACTAAATGGCATCCATTGTTCAATTAAGAACGACACTCCAATGAGTAGGCCTACCCATGCAAGCAAGGCTAATTTGGAATAATCTTGCCCCGCCATATAAATAGCAATGCCATTTCCTACGATCAGAAAGAAAGGCAAGTACAGGACTTTGACAAACATTTCCCAGGTGCTTTTCATATGCAAAACCTTCCAGAGCTAAAGAGCGCTTAGTTTGTCATTTTTCAATGGCGAAACATTGAACGAAAAAGCTATTTATGTAACAGCAGTTGTTTAATGGTTGTAGCACTGACTCCGAAGGCCTGCGTTACTGCTCGGCAGAAGTGGGCCTGATCAGAAAAACCAGATAAGAGTGCTGCATCGGTGAGAGGCATTCGCCGCGATAGTTCAAATCCGACCAGCAGTTTAAGCCACTTCCTGTAACTACGTAATGGCATGCCTGTTTGCTCTGTAAACCAATGAGAGAATCTGCTGGGTGAGAGATGTACCAAACTCGATAAGGTTTTCTGCGAAGTATTGTTACCGCTACTAATATCATCTTTAAGTGCTGCTAAAATGATATTCAATCGTTTGTCTGGAGTGTCACTGAATTGACAGCGACATTGTTTGTCGAAGCTAATCAACGCTGCTTGGAGGTTTTTTACTTTGGCAAAGCGCGTTACATACTCGGATGAAATTTCTTCATTCAACAAGGATATAGACCATTCCTCTATGGATATCTGCGATAGCAGTGTTTTACAAAAATCATGTGTTGGGTCGATATAGATACATAATACATGTGCGGCTTCTAGTTGATGAGCGGTACCTGCAGGTATCCATAGCCCGCGTTCGAAATATCGTGTTTTGTCAGATAGCAGCGTTATTGGTTCTTCTAGGCCAATAGCGATCTGATGAGCCCAATGCCGGTGAGGCTTGTTGTCGCCCGAGGCGCCAAGAAATACCCCCATGCCTACAGTTATGGCCACCGCCCCTAACCAAGGCTGTGATAGCAATTTATTTTGATGCATTTTTTCGAGACCTCAGTGCCTATCGTTGCCACAATATTTCGCTCCGGTATCTTTAATATAATCGTTGAGGATCAGCGTAAATCGATAAATTTATATAACCGCTAGCATGTGCCATCTGCAGAATAATTCAAATGGATCAGCAAACCTTAATATTTGAACCCCACCCCAATTCAATTACAGTGGCCGACTGCCAATTGAAATTTACGCAGGTTCCATTGTAATACGATATTTCGGAGGGAGACTTGCTGCAAATTTATAATAATGCCGGGTAGCCTTAGCTACCCGGCCATCGCTAAGCAGTAGTTTTATGAGGATCTGATTGCCGGTGCTACATTTTTAGAGCGTTGCTTCCAGATCACGAACAATGCCGGAAACACCACTAAAACCATAATGAGCGAGGTCGCAACCCCGCCCAGCATCGGTGCGGCGACCCGTTTCATTAGATCAGCGCCACTGCCATTACTGAGCATGATCGGTACTAAGCCCATGAGTAATGCGAGCCCGGTCATTAATTTGGGGCGTAGCCGCTTGGCTGCACCGTCGACTACTGCCTCAGTAAGGTCATTAAAGGAGTTGAGTTGACCGTCATCGCGACGCTGTCGCCAAGATATGTCTAAGTAAAGCATCATCAGTAGACCAAGCTCGACCGCTAAACCGGCCACGGCAATCATGCCCACGGCCACGGCTACTGATATCTTGTACTCGAGCATCCACAAAAACCACAAGCTACCAACCAGAGAAAAGGGCAGTGCAAGCATGACAATCAGTGTTTCGATTAGCGATTTCCGGTGAAAGTACAGCATCATAAAAATCAGCCCTAGGGTCACCGGCACTAGAATTTCTAAGCGCGATTTTGCACGCTCATAATTTTCGAACTGCCCAGCCCAGGCGAGACGATAACCAGAGGGAATGTCGACTTTTTCAGCAACCACTTTTTTGGCTAGCGCGACGTAGTCCGGAATGCCGATATGGTCGGCAACGTCGACAAAAACAAAGCCAACTAACTGGCCGTCTTCATTGCGAATCATTGGCGGGCCTTTGCGATACTGTAACGTCGCGACTTGGCTTATCGGGATTTGACTACCATGGCTGGTAGTGACGTAAGTACGTTCTAAAGCGGGTATCGAGTCGCGATAGTCACGGTTATAACGCATTAGAATATTGTATCGCTCACGTCCTTCAACTGTCTGGGAGACTACTTTACCGCCGATGGCCATCTCAATAACATCTTGAATATCAGCAACATTTAATCCGTACCTCGACGCAGCGTCTCGGTCAATATCAAAGTCTAAGAAGTAGCCGCCTGTGGTGCGCTCGGCAAATGCGCTGCGCGTAAGGTCGGTGGTGCGGCTATCACTTTGAAGTGCACGCTCGATCGCGGTTGCGGTGCTTTCAATTGTCGCTAGATCCGGTCCAAACACTTTTATGCCCAATGCCGAGCGAATCCCGGTAGCGAGCATTTGTGTGCGTGTCTGAATGGGCATCCACCAAATATTGGGCATGCCGGGGAAGCGTAGCTTTTGATCCATCTCGGCGATTAAGCTATCCCAATCCATTCCTTCGCGCCATTCGCTTTTCGGCTTGAGGGTGATATTGGTTTCAATCATCGATAGTGGTGCGGAGTCAGTAGCACTCGTTGAACGCCCCACTTTTCCAAA
>JAGPVP010000114.1 GCA_018066965.1 Zhongshania sp.
ACTTCTTCACGTAGGTTTTCGTGAATAAAATTTCCTTTATCAATAACAATAATTCGATCCGCAACATTCATGGTAAAGCTCAAAACTTGCTCAGAAACGATAATGGTGATGTCACGTAATTTCTTAATTTCATTAAGCACATTGGCTATGTCTTTAATGATTGAGGGCTGAATACCTTCAGTAGGCTCATCGAGTAACAACACTTTTGGGTTAGTCACCAACGCTCTTGCAATCGCCAATTGCTGCTGCTGCCCACCAGAGAGGTTGCCTCCCTTTCGCTTACGCATGTCGGCAAGCACTGGAAATAACGCGTAAATATCATCAGGTATTTTTTTAAGCTTAGAGACCTCCATTCCTGTTTCTATATTTTCTTGCACCGTTAAAGCGGGAAAGATCATTCGCCCCTGTGGCACGTAGGCAATTCCCCGCTCCACTCTCTGAAAACTTTCCTTATTGGTTACATCGAAACCATCGACTGAAATACTCCCCTCTGAGCTGGGTAAAATACCGATTAAAGATTTAAACAAGGTCGTTTTACCCATGCCATTGCGACCCATTATTGCTAGGGTTTCATTCTTGGGAACGGTAAAGTCAAGGCCGTGAATCACTTCACTTTGGCCGTAACACACTTTTAAATTAGATACAGTCAACATAAATTATTTCACCTCACGGTAGCATCTTGTATTGCACGCGATTTCAAATTTTTGCTAGTGGCCCAAATATACTTCAATCACTTTAGGGTCTTTTTGCACCTCTGCCATCTCACCAGCGGCGAGAATTTTACCCTGATGCAATACCGTTACCTTGTGGGCGATACGAGCAACAAATTCCATATCGTGCTCAATCACCAAAACTGACCGGCCTTTGCTAATTTTGTTTAATAATTCTGCGGTTTGCTCCCGCTCTTTCACGCTCATACCGGCAACCGGCTCGTCTAGCATGAGCAACTGGGGATCTTGGATTAGTAACATGCCAATTTCTAACCACTGCTTTTGCCCGTGGCTTAGCAGGCCGGCCTCGGTGTGCAAGGATTTTTCCAGCATGATCTGCTTGGCAACTTCCATAATTTTATCGCGTACCACGGCGTCGTGTTTAAACATTAGCGAGCCAAATACGCCACGTCCTTTGGGATAGGAAATTTCCAGATTTTCCATCACGCTCAAGTTTTCATAAATCGACGGGGTTTGAAATTTACGGCCCACCCCCGCCCGCACAATTTCGTGCTCAGAAAGGTTGGTTAATTCCTTGTTCAAAAATTTTATGCTGCCAGAAGTTGATTTGGTTTTACCGCAAATCAAATCCAGCACTGTGGTTTTTCCTGCGCCATTTGGCCCAATCACCACGTGCAACTCATTGCGGTCCAGGTAAAAGTTCAGGCTGTCGACGGCCTTAAAGCCATCGAAAGACACCGTGAGGTCTTCTATTGCCAGGGTAAAGTCTGTATTAGTAGACATATTCATGAGTTTGACCCCTCCAGTTCAACACGATTTGCGCTGCGTTTAGATTTATCAAATAAGTTATTGATAAAGCCAAAGCGTTTGGTGATGTGATGACCGTAGTCTTCCCATAAACCCGCAAGGCCGTTTGGAAAGAACATCACCACGGCAATAAACAAGCCGCCCATGAGGAATAGCCATAGCTCAGGAAAGGATTCAGAGAACGCCGTTTTACCAAAGTTAATCAGCAAGGTGCCGTATACCGCGCCGATCAGTGACATGCGGCCGCCAATCGCGGCAAAGATCACCATTTCAATGGAGGGCACAATACCGACGAAGGACGGTGACATAAAGCCGACCTGCAAGGTAAACATGGCGCCGCCTATCGCGGAGATCATCGCTGCAAAGCAGAAGATAAATATTTTAAAATTGGCCACATCGTAGCCCGAGAAACGCACTCGGTCTTCCTTGTCGCGCATGGCCAGCAATAGGCGACCAAACTTACTGGTTAGAATAAAGCGCGAGGCAATGATGACCGCCAGAAGCAGAAAGCAGTTAATAAAATAAAATAGATTTTTAGCGCTGTCGGAGGTGATATCCCAGCCATTCAAGGTGCGCAAATCCGTAATGCCGTTGATCCCGCCCGTTAAGCCCTGCTGACCAACAATCAAGACCGTTAAGATAACGGAAATAACCTGGGTAATGATCGCGAAATACACCCCGCCAACCCTGCGTTTAAACATCGCGGCACCAATGATGTAAGCAAAGACAGTAGGCACCACTAAGATGGCGATTAAGGTTAAGGTGAAACTGTGAAATGGCATCCAGAAGGTCGGTAGTTCCGTTATTTGGTTCCAGTCCATAAAGTCGGGAATACCCGGTGTTGACTGAATCGCGGTGTTTTCCGGCGACGAGGCTTCTAGTTTTAAGAACATGGCCATGGCGTAACCGCCAATACCAAAGAAGATACCCTGGCCCAAGCTCAAGGTGCCGCCGTAACCCCACAATAAGACCAAGCTCACCGCCGCGAAGGCGTAGGTTAAATATTTACCCACCAGATTCAAACGAAATGAATCGAGCATTAGGGGAAAGACAACAAGGATAAGCGCCGCGAGGATGCAAAATCCTATTAGCCCCTTTTTATCGCCAAATAATTTTTCGTATACAAAGCTCATCATTTACTCCCAATAATTTAGAACCAAACGTGCTGTAAGCGCGAGGCCCGTCCTAGCGACGAACCTTGCTGGCAAACAGGCCCTCTGGTTTGAACATCAAAATTATTACCAAGGTGAGCAAGGTAAAGACTTTGGCCATTGATCCGCTGATAAAGAATTCGAGAATGGATTGGGCTTGTGCGATTGAAAATGCCGACGCGATGGTGCCAAACAAACTCGCGGCGCCGCCGAAGACCACCACCATGAAAGTATCAACTATATAAAGTGTACCGGTGGTTGGCCCAGTAGACGCGATAGTGGTAAATGCCGCACCCGCCATACCGGCAATCCCGCAGCCCAAAGCGAAAGTGTAGCGGTCTACCTTCTTGGTATTGATACCCACCGCGCCGCTCATAACCCGGTTCTGAGTGGTGGCGCGCACCCGCAAACCCCAGCTGGATTTAAACATGAGGTAAAACACTGCCAAGGTCGTAAATATGGTTAAACCAAGAACGAACATGCCGTTAATGGGAATGTCGATCATCTCGGTTGGCTGAAAGGAACCCATCAGCCAATCTGGCAAAGTGGGACTCACTTCCCGCGCGCCAAAAATCGAGCGGTAGGACTGCTGCATAATTAGGCTCAAGCCCCAAGTTGCTAACAAAGTGTCTAGCGGGCGCTTGTAGAGATGCCTTATCAATATAAATTCGGCGAGATAACCCAATGTGCCAGCAACCAAAAACGCCGCCGCAATCGAGAACACAAAATAGTAGGGCATGAATGCCGGAATATAGGTTTCTGTGAGAGATGAGATCAGATAGGTGGTATACGCCCCTGCGGCCATAAATTCGCCGTGAGCCATATTAATGACCCCCATCTGCCCAAATATAATTGCGAGCCCCAAGGCCATCAGCAACAGTACGCTGAACAAGCTGATGCCGGCGAAGCCCTGCATTGCGAATATCGCGCCTAACTCGTCGTAGCTATAACCGCCCATTACTTAGCCTCCGCTAAAAAGTACTTCAATATTCTGTTCACTGCGCTGTTCCACTGCATCGGTCGGTAAAGAGTTTGGCGAGCATTGCTGCTCGCCGGTATTACTTGGATTTTTCTGAGACGCCCTAGGGCTTATTGATAACCTTCTGGGAATGGATCTGGCTCGATCAATTCAGAGGTATACACCACCTCGGCCTGACCATCTTTCTTCCACATACCTACCCGCGCCTTACTCCAAAGGTGGTGGTTGGGGTGCAGCTTTACATAGCCTTCTGGTGCGGTAGTCAACTCGATATCGCCTTCTTCCGATGCTTTAACAACCGCATCAACATCAAAGGTACCGGCTTTCTCGACAGCGGCCTTCCACAACCAAGGCCCTAGGTAGGCAGCCTGAGTTACGTCACCGATAACACTGTCGTCGCCCCACATTTCTTTAAAGGCTTTTACAAAGGCCACGTTGTTGGGGTTATCCTGGCTCTGGAAGTACTTCATGATGGAGTAGAAGCCTTCGAGGTTTTCACCGCCGATGCCCAAGACTTCATCTTCCGTTACAGAAATAGTCAGCAGTGTTTGCTTTTTGGCGTTAATACCCGCCGCCTTAAGCTGCTTAAACCATGCGACGTTACTGCCACCAACCACTGCGGCGTAAATAACATCAGGCTTTTTGAGGCGGATTTTGTTGATGACCGAACCAAACTGGGTATCGCCCAGTGGTTTGTACTCTTCGCCCACAACCTTGCCACCCAACACGTTTTCAATGTGTTTACGGGCAATTTTCATGGAGGTACGTGGCCAGATATAATCGGAACCAATCAGGTAGAAGGTTTTAGCGCCCTTCTCCTTGGCCACCCAGTTCAAACCATCGAGAATCTGTTGGGTCGCCTCCTGACCGGTGTAAATTACGTTTTTAGACTGCTCTAGCCCTTCGTAAAACGTGGGGTAGTAAAGCAAGCCGTTTTCTTTCTCAAACACCGGCAACGCCGCTTTACGCGAGGCCGAGGTCCAGCAACCAAATACCGCCGCCACCTTGTCGTTCACTAATAACTTGCGGCTTTTCTCAGCAAAGGTTGGCCAGTCGCTGGCGCCATCTTCCTGAATAATCTTGATTTGCCGGCCGAGAATACCGCCAGATTCGTTAATTTGTTTAATGGCCAGCTTTTCGGCCTCTTGGGCGCCGGTTTCACTAATCGCCATGGTGCCGGTGAGCGAGTGCAAAATGCCCACCGTTACAGTATCTTCGGTAACCGCCTGCCCAGTGGTGGTGGCGGGTGCCGCCCAACTCAACTGCGATGCCAGAATAATACCCAGCGGCAGTGCGCCAAGGGCGCGAACTACCTTGCGGCGCCCCCACGAACGCTGATTATCGGATTTATCACTCATCGTTATTTCTCCTACCCTTGGGTTACTTGATTCGACAGGTAACAGTGTCCGCAGAAGTTCCGCGCCTCACCATGAGGTGAATGCTCCCCCCTAGTAAGTCAAATGACGTATACCACTCGTAACTGAGGCGGGATAATTTCCGAACCGCTAAGATCGCACCACAAAAAGGCGCCCATCACATTATCTTCTCCCACAGATCGCGTAGTGGCATTGATCCTGCTTATTACCTTATATAGGCAAATTCGTGCGGATACATTTCGCGCCATCCACCGGTATCTATCAAATAGCGTGCGGTGTTTTAAAACCCACTAACTTTGACGAATACAACGCTATGAATCTATTGAAATGAATTCACCACTATGAACCCCCAACAACGGGTATTCCGTGTTCGTCGTAAATACAATCGCTGGGTAGCGAACGAAACACTGGAAGACTATGCACTGCGATTTACGGCCAAAGGTGCGAGGCGCTGGTCTGTCGCACGGGTATCTAATACTGCCCTCGGCGCAATCTCTTTTCTTGCGCTAGAAGCCATCGGCGGCGCAATTACCCTAAGCTACGGCTTTAGCAACACAGTGGCCGCCGTTGTCGTCGTCGGTATTATTATATTTCTTACTGGTTTACCCATTTGCTACCACGCCGCGCGACGCGGGGTAGACATAGACCTACTCACTCGCGGAGCCGGCTTTGGCTATATTGGCTCAACCATCACCTCATTAATTTATGCGTCGTTCACATTTATTTTCTTTGCGCTAGAAGCTGCCATCATGGCATTGGCCTTAGAATTAATGCTGGATATCCCGCTTAAATATGGCTACTTAATTAGCGCTGTTGTCGTCATTCCCTTGGTAACCCACGGCATTACGCTTATTAGTCGCTTTCAGGTATGGACCCAACCGCTGTGGGTGATACTGCAAATACTGCCGCTGATGTGCATTGTTTTTCAATCCGACGATGCATTTCACAATTGGGTGATTTTCTCGCCACCCGATGGCGACGCCAACTTAAATATTCTCGCCTTTGGCGCCGCCTCTGCAGTAATCTTTTCTTTGATTGCGCAAATTGGCGAACAGGTCGATTTTTTGCGTTTTTTGCCTCACCAAGAAAAACCCAATAAACGCTGGTGGCTGGCATTAATCGCCGCAGGCCCCGGCTGGATTATAAGCGGCTCAATCAAAATTCTAATCGGCTCGTTCTTGGCTGTATTGGCACTAAGCCACGGCATTGAATTTAGCGAAGCCTCTGATCCCAACCGTATGTATTTAACCGCTTTTAGCTACCTAACAAGCTCGCCCCAGTTGACGCTGTTCTTAGCGGGTAGCTTTGTCATTTTGTCGCAGCTCAAAATTAATGTAACCAACGCCTACGCAGGTTCCATTGCTTGGTCTAATTTCTTCTCGCGGCTCACTCGCAATCATCCTGGTCGAGTAGTTTGGCTAGTATTCAATGTCGCCATTGCACTGTTACTAATGGAGCTTGGCATCTATCGAGTGCTAGAAGAAATTCTCACCGCTTATTCCATCATCGCGCTAGCCTGGGTAGGCTCTTTAGTCGCCGATCTGGTGATCAATCGCCCGCTTGGCTTACGTCCCGCGACAATGGAGTTCAAACGCGCCCATCTTTACGATATAAATCCGGTGGGGGTTGGCTCTATGCTTATCTCGTCGATACTCGGTTTTCTCGCCCATCTCGGTCAATTTGATGAAACCGCACAGGCGCTGGCATCGTTTATTGCACTTGGTAGCACCTTTGTTTGCGCCCCGCTCATTTGCTGGCTAAGCAAGGGCAAGTTCTATATCGCTAGAGAACCCGTCTTAGCCAGTAGTGAAATCTCACTTCGATGCTGTATTTGTTATCATCATTTTGAAAGCGAAGACATGAGCCACTGCCCCGCGTATTCCGGCCCGATATGTTCGCTGTGCTGTTCACTCGATAGCCGCTGCCACGATATGTGCAAAACTAATTCGCGCATGGCCGAACAAGTAACTAGCGCATTAAGCTTTCTTTTACCGAATACATGGATACGTTCACTCAACACCCGAACCGGTCATTTTATCGGCTTGTTCACCTTAATCAGCTTTATGATCGCCAGTGTATTAGCACTGGTTTATGTACAAATCACCATCGACGAGGGTATGGAGCGCAGCCTCGCTGCCAGCGCGCTGAGTAATGTATTTTTTATACTGCTGATTGTTTCGGGTATTCTGGCGTGGATGTTTGCGCTGGTTCACGATAGCCGCCGCGTTGCTCAGGAAGAGTCCCAGCGTCAAACCGAACTGCTCATGACAGAGATCGAAGCCCACAAACAAACTGACATGCAATTGCAGCAAGCCAAGGAAATTGCTGAGTCTGCCAACCAAGCTAAAACTCGTTATCTAACCGGAATTAGCCATGAGCTGCGCTCTCCACTCAATGCCATTTTAGGCTACGCACAGCTATTGGAGAAAGATCCTAATATTCCTACGAATCGACTTGATGCCCTCAAGGTTATTAGACGAAGCAGCGAACATCTGGCTGATTTAATTGAAGGCCTACTCGATATATCCCGCATTGAAGCGGGCCGCCTTGAACTGTCACCGTCAGAAGTAAACCTAGGCAATCTGCTTGATCAAATTATTAGTATGTTTCAGGTGCAAGCCCAAGCGAAAGGCATTGGCTTTAGCTACGATCGACTTACGCCACTACCCGAAACAGTAAAAACGGATGAAAAACGCCTACGCCAAATACTAATTAATCTTATCTCCAACGCGATCAAATATACGCCTGAAGGGCGTGTTAACTTCACCGTTAGCTATCGCAATCAAGTCGCCGAATTTCTTATTAATGACACTGGCATCGGCATTGCCGCTGACGATATTGAACGGGTCTTTAAGCCCTTTGAACGCGTTCGCAAACCCGGTTCGCCACATATTGCTGGCACCGGTTTAGGTTTAACGATTACACGCCTACTGACCGATATAATGGGTGGCGATATTGCGATTCATAGTCAAGTGGGTGTCGGTAGCGAAGTCAAAGTATCGCTTATGCTAAGTAGCACCGACCGTCTCGCCACGTCTACCCCGCCCGAGCGAAAGATCATTGGCTATGAAGGCAGCGAACAAACTATCTTCGTGGTAGACGACGAGCCCACTCATCGCAGCTTGCTCAGCGATATGCTGAAACCACTTGGTTTTAATACTATCTCTGCCCCTGACGGCAATACCTGTTTAGATATGCTGCGCTACTGCGAGCCTCAACCACATATATTCCTATTAGATATAAGTATGCCGGGCATGAGTGGCTGGGAACTTGCCGCGGCTATCCGCGAGCGTATTCATCACGCCACTATTATTATGATTTCAGCAAATGCCGCAGAAGTAACACCGGAGAGCAGCGGTGTACCGCCCCACGACGCGTATTTATTCAAACCCATTCGCTTGTCGCAGGTGCTAGACTACCTAGCCAAACACGCCGGAATTATTTGGCAGCATGAATCTGAGGAACATCGTGTAGCGTCTATTTCGGCTGCGTCTCAGCCCGTTAGCTTGAGCGCGCCACTCTCTGATGAAAACCGTCGAGAGCTGATCCAATTAGCAAAGATTGGCTACGCAAAAGGCATAAAGCATTGCCTAGAAAAAATTTCTGAACAGGGTAACGCCGACCCGGCTACGCTGAATACATTACAAGAGCTTGCCGCTGGATTTCAGTTTGCCGCTCTGATCAACGCACTGGAAGACAACAAGCCATGAATACCAACCGTGGAAAGAAAGACGTCGTACTGATTGTCGACGACTCCCCCGACACGCTTAGTATGTTGAACGATACGCTCGACCAAGCAGGTATTACGGTACTGGTTGCCTTAGAGGGTTCGCAAGCGCTGACCATCGCAGCCAACATCACGCCAGACGTCATCCTCATGGATGCATTAATGCCCAATATGGACGGCTTCGAGACCTGCCGTAAACTAAAGGAAAATCGTGATCTGGCACATATCCCCGTAATATTTATGACGGGGCTAACTGACACCGAAAGTATCGTGAAAGGTTTTGCGGCAGGGGGCGTCGACTACATTACCAAGCCGGTAAAAGGTGATGAACTAATCGCCAGAATGCGTGCACACTTAAACAATGCTCGGCTTACCTTAAGCGCAAGAGTCGCGTTAGATAGCGCCGGACAATTTCTATTTTCTGCCGCCGCCGACGGCAGCCTATTATGGGCAACACCTCAAGCCTATCACTTACTCGAAGACGCTGGGCTCGACAGTGTCTGGTTAAGTGAAAATTTGCCGCCCCAACTACGTCAATTACTCGCACCACATTTCAATAAAGAAAAAGGCTTACTAATAAAAGCCGCCGACAAGCCCTTGGAAATTCGTTATATAAGCCAAACCGGCGACGACGAATACTTGCTGCAATTAATTGATATGGAGCGGCCATCTGATATTGATCGTCTGCGTTCTGCACTGCCAATTACTGAGCGCGAGTCTGAGGTTTTACTGTGGATTGCCCACGGCAAAACTAATAGAGAAATCGGCACTATTTTAAGTATGAGTCCACGCACCGCCAATAAACATTTAGAACAAATATTTCGCAAACTCAATGTGGAAAATAGAACTGCAGCGGCGGTTATTGCACTTAAACATTTACAAAATTAGTGCACTAACCGCAGTTTTTTACCCTATCATACTTTAATGAAATCAGGCCACTGACCGCCGACATAATCAATAAAAGCATTACTTAAGCCCTCGCCCAACAAATAGTCTCGACTAACCGGAATTCGATTAGGAATAAATTCGCTATTGCCTTTCAATAGCGCAGGGTAATTGTGATGAAGCATCGCTGCACGCCCCATCAACACAAAGTCTAAGCCAGAATCCAAACCAAACTGAATATCTTCTGGGGTATACACTTTGCCCGCCGCACCTAAACGTATGTCACCACGATCTAGCTCGGTAAAATAAGATAGCAGGCTACGACCTTGAAGCGCTTCGTCTACCGGCTCTTTATAAATATTCCACGCAGAAATATCGAGAAAATCAATTTCTTTCTTTTCAAACAAAATCCTTGCTGTTGTTACTGCTTCGCCTAGCTCAATACCATGACGCTCTGGTGTTAAACGCACACCCAGTAAAAAATCAGTGCCGCAACGTTTACGAATTCCGCTAATTATATCGAACAATACCCGCGAACGATTTTGTAATGAACCACCGTATTCATCTGTGCGTTGGTTAAACTCTGAGCTTAAAAATTGGCAAATAATGTAATTATGCGCAGCGTGTAATTCAACGCCATCAAAGCCAGCCGCCTTTGCGCGCTCAGCACCTTGTATAAAGTCTTCAATAAGGCTTTTCACCTCGCCATGACTCAAGCCCCGTGCCGTAAACTTCTCAGACGGTGTTGGCGCAACGGGAACCGATCCGGTCAGCTCACGTGGTGAGCGTAAGCCCGCATGATGCAGCTGCACCACCGCAAGACTGCCGTGGGATTTTATTTGTTTAGCCATTTTTTTAAGGCCAGGTAAATGGCCATCACTAAATACACCTAACTGACCAGGAAATCCCTGCCCGCCGGCATTGACGTGCGCGGCAGCTGTCATGGTTAATCCAAATCCGCCCCTGGCTCGCATTGTCAGCCAATTGATTTCCTCATCGGACAAGCTGCCATCTTTATGGCTTTGTGTATTCGTTAGTGGCGATAGAAACAGCCTGTTCGACATTTCTTTCCCACAGGGAAACGTCAGTGTTTCAAATATATTGCTCATTAAATTCCTTGCGCCTAAGGTGGCGACAGCCTTTTGATATCGTTAATTTAAAAACTAAACTTGCCATTCGCTTTTATCACGAACGGTGTATCGCAGGCCTTCCAGCGCTGCAGACAACTCAGAGCATGAGTCCGTTGATCGATAAACCAAATACACCGGATGGGTAAACTCAGGAGAATCAGCCACCCGCTCTAATTCACCACTACGTAAATGTGGTTCAACGACTCTTGTTCTAAAATAGCCATTCCCACCACCATCCAACATAACTCGCAGTGCTAGCGGCCCCAAATTAAACGTAAATGCCGCTTGTCGTGGCTGCGGTAGCGCCGCGTCATACTGCGCTTTAAATTCAGGCCCCCAATCCACAAATAAATTCGGTGTGAATTTATTGGGTACTTGAACGTGAACTAATTTCTCCTCTAATAACTGCTCAACCATAAATCCCGAAAAATAATTTGGACGATGAACGATGGCTGCATCCAGGAAGCCTTTTTCTAACTTGGTTAGTAATGTTTTTGCATCCGACACATCAGTGTTAACAGCAACACTTGGGCAAGATTGTTGCAACCAACTGACCCAGTTGCTTAGCACCGGATTCCATAAGCTCGTTTCGGCTCCGATCCTCAAACGCGATTCCCGCCCCCGCGGAAGCTTCATTTCTGCTTTAGCGCACTCCCAGGTCTGCACCAAGGTCGTTGCATAGGCGACAAAGCGCTCACCTTCTACGGTTAATCGTGCTCCGCTTCGGTTGCGAACAAACAGCTGGCAAGCCACGGTTTCCTCTAAGGACTGCACCCGCGCCGTTACCGTGGTTTGACTTACGTGTAAGCGCTCAGCCGCACCACAAAAACTACCCGCGCTCATCACCTCTAAGAAAGTACGAGCTAGCTCAATATCCATGCACCACCTCCCTCATCAGTATTGCTTGGGGCATCATTATAATTCTGATTTAGTGAACTTAACCATCATATATATTCATTATACGAATTTAAAGTAAACCCTTATTATTCGCGCCCCAATATGTAGCAATGCATGATGCATGAGACCCAAAATGGTGCTTACACTGTTAAAATCTAATGAATAATTTCTTAAATGAACTCGGCCTAGTAATCGGTATTGAGCAGAACACGACTAGCCAGCTTGAAAAGTTGCTGTCTGGCTTGGGCGGGTTTGTCGGTATTGGCCTGTGCTATTTCATATCTACACTTTATCTTGATGATACCGCGAGCTTACTCATAGTTGCCTCTGCGGGCGCCTCGGCCGTACTCATTTTTGCTGTGCCCCACGGCGCGCTATCACAGCCGTGGCCCGTTATTGGCGGCCATCTTATTTCTGCCACAGTGGGTGTGTACTGCCAGCAACATATTGCCGACACCCACGTTGCCGCCGCGACGGCGGTTGGTTTGGCGATATTTGGGATGTATCACCTGCGCTGCCTGCACCCACCTGGCGGCGCCACTGCACTTTTTGCGGTGGCAGGCGGTAGCGGCGTTACGGCCTTAGGGTATGACTACGTGGTATTTCCGGTGCTATTAAACACCTTGGCCCTTGTTAGTTGCGGTGTTTTGTTTAACGCTTTATTCCAATGGCGCCGCTATCCCGGTCACTGGTTTCACCGCAGGCAGGCGCACTCGGGGTCCACCGCCAAACTCCCTTTTCGCAATATCAGCCCAGATATTGCACAGGAAGATTTTGCCGCGGCACTGCATCAAATGAACTCATTTATTGATATTACACCCGACGATTTAAGCGACTTATTTGAACTGGCATCGCGCAGCGCTCGGCGCCGAACACGTAAACCCCTAAAAATTAAATCAGGCCTGTATTACAGTAACGCCGCCCGTGGAAGCGAATGGGCGGTAAGAGAAGTATTAACAATAGAGGGTAAGCGCGTACAATTTCGCATTGCGGCAGGCAACGACGACGCGATTGGCCAAGCCCACTCTTGCTCAACTCGCTCATTCAGACAGTGGGCTCGCTGCAAGGTAATTATGGCTAGTGGTTTATGGGTTCCCTGCGAATCAACAAACGATTAAACGAGATCTTAATCGTTTGCGCGGAAGTGAAGCCACACATCACGAACATCAAATACCAAAGACATACCGTTACAGGCTGCTAGCAATATTAAATAGGTTTTGTAGCCACCCTCGGCCACGGGAATCTCACGAAGGACAAAATACAGCAGCGGCACCCACAAAATATGCGCCAAACCCAGTACCCGCTGGTAGCCCACCATGCTGAACATCAGCATCATAATGACCGCAGACACTAAAAAAATCACCAGTATTATCCGGGATAAGTGCTGCTCCCAAAACAGTACACTGGCTAGATTCACCATCATCAGCAGGGCGACCCAAACCGGTATCCACAGCGGCTGACGCGCCAACTCTACAAAAAACACCACTGGATTGGTCATGGCCTCGGCTCTCTCATTGTTATTATTGAGTTCATCTAACCATCAATAAATTGACAGCGCTTAATGAAAAGACCAAACCGAGCACCCAG
>JAGPVP010000006.1 GCA_018066965.1 Zhongshania sp.
AGCCGAGTCCTCCGAGCGCGATGTCCGTTCTATCAATTACCAAATGAAGGTTGCTCGGTTCCCAGCTTATCGAGACCTGACTCACTTCGACTTCGTACAAAGTATGGTGGATGAAGCGCTGGTTAAATCGTTACACCGCGGGCAGTTCATGGAGGATGCGCAAAACGTTGTCTTAGTCGGCGGCCCTGGCACCGGCAAAACGCACTTGGCAACCGCGATTGGCGTGCAAGCCATCCAGCATCACCGCCAACGAGTACGCTTCCTCTCCACGATTGAACTGGTTAACGCACTGGAGCATGAGAAACATCTAGGTCAGCAGGGGCGTCTTGCCAACAGACTCATACACACCGACCTCGTCATCTTGGATGAGTTGGGTTACTTACCCTTTAGCCAAGCGGGTGGTGCCTTATTGTTCCACTTGATTAGCAAGCTATACGAGCGCACTAGCATCATCATTACCACCAACCTTAGCTTCGCTGAGTGGTCAGCGGTATTTGGCGATGAAAAAATGACGACAGCATTGCTGGATCGATTAACGCATCACTGCCATATCTTGGAGACCGGCAATGACAGCTACAGACTGAAACACTCAACAACACAGCAAGAGGAAATTAAGACCGGCGAAAAACAAAAAACTACGCCATAATTGGCATCAAAGGGTGGGTCAATTTTAGATGCAAATCCTGGGTCAGTTTTAAGTGCAAATCAACAGTTCTAGTCTTATCTTGCAAAAATGCGCAAATCTCGTGACCCTTGATGATTTGATCGATTTGGATGAGCTGAAATATCGCAAGCAATCATTAGCGCAGGAGAGGCTGCTTCAGAATATAGGGCCTGATCTATCAGGGTTTGAGTTCGATAGTGATGATGATTGACAATAGCCTCTCGGAAAGGGACAAAGAGCTAAGTTAGTCCAGCGGCTGCCGTGCTAATGCAATTTTCACCGAAGTACTGTCATTGTTAGCACTTCAGTCCCTGACTGGCTATCTATGACGGTTATATACCCTTAGGTAAATAACCCGAACTGGCGCGCAGTCCCCAACCTCTGTCCGACAACGCGGCGATCGCTTTGGGTTTGGTGTCCCGAGCAGTGAGCGCAAAGGCGTTTGCTTCATTATATTTTTATGAAATTTAATGTACAGGGTTGTGCAATGTGTGTGCGGGACTTGTAATATACCTAAATGGTAGCGACTTTGTGTCTGTATGAGGCTTTTATTGTTGCGGAAAACCAGATTTATTACAACTACCTGATTTTAATAATAAAAATATTAAGTATGATAGTTTTTTGTTGGATTGTGCTGGAGGGAAAGCTATATCTAATAGCTAAGTATGATACTTTTCGAATTTGACGAAATATGCACCGTAATAAAATCAATAAGTTAGAGCTTTCAAAGTATGATACTTTTTTGTCAATTTACATTTGGCAAAATATCCAGTTAATAATGTGTCTTAAAACCGCCACATTGGGCGGCTATTACGCACGAAATGTCTATATAGAAACAAGTAAAATTATCTTATAGTAAGGATTAATATTTTCAGCATCGTTGCTGATAAACGGAGATGCGATGGTGGCGCCGGAGAAAGAACAGGATACTAACGGTGCTATTTTATCGCCCCTACGACACGCCTTATTTCGCAATATGTGGTTCAGCAATACGGTGTCTAATGCTGGCGGCTTAATTCAGAGTGTCGCCGCCGCTTGGATTATGACCAGTATTTCTACAGCTGATCACGTGGCACTGGTTCAAACCGCGACCTTTTTACCTATGGCCTTGTTTGCGTTACCGGCAGGAGCTATCGCTGATATTTACGATCGGCGCAAAGTTCAAATGGTCTTCTTTTTACTGTCTTTAATCGCGGCGGCACTCATGGCGCTGGTGTCTATTCTGGGCTTAATCACGCCGTGGGTATTATTGGGCCTTTGCTTTTTAGTAGGTACTGGTGGTGCTTTAGCGGCACCGGCACGCGGCGCGTCTATTGCAGAGCAAGTTCCAAAAGAACTACTACCTCAAGCGGTCGCCTTAAATAATATTAGTTACAATTTAGCGCGAAGCGTGGGGCCGGCAATTGGCGGTTTAATCGTGGTTAGCTTTGGGGCTACCGCCGCGTTTGTTATTAATGCAGTGTCCTTTGTGCCGATGCTGGAATCCTTGCGTAGATGGCGCAGAGAAGCCGAAGTATCACGACTCCCGCCGGAAGGCTTATTACGCTCGATAAATTCCGGTGTGCGCTATGTGATGAATATGCAGCCGGTGCGCCGCGCAATTGGGCGAGCCTTTGTTCTGTGTTTTATTGGCGCCTCCTTGCCATCCTTAATGCCACTTATAGCGCACGACCTACTACAAGGTAATGCGGGTACGTTTGGATTGCTGCTCGGTTCATTTGGAATTGGCGCGGTTTGTGGCATCTTCGTGCTTCACCCTATGCGTGCGAAAATAGGTAATGAAAATACCCTGCGGGTGTGCAGCGTCGTTGTTGCGGCTAGCTTGGTAGGCTTAGCAGCAAGCACCAATTTGATCATCGATTTTATTATTCTTATGGTCGCCGGTATGGCGTGGATGATGATTACCACGAGCATCAGTGTTTTAGTACAATTGTTTGTACCGCGCTGGGTGATGGGGCGAGCAATAGCAACTTCAAGCGCCTCGATTACGCTGGGAGTAGCGATGGGCTCTTGGGTGTGGGGCATTATTGCAAGGGACTACGGCGTGGTTGTGGCGTTTCAAATTTCGGCCATCGCGCTGCTGGCATCCTTAATACTAGGCTACTTCTTACCCGTGGCTGACCGCAACAAGTCAACCGAGTTAGATGAGCACGTGTTAGATGATCCAGATGTTACACTGGGCATTAGCGGGCGCAGCGGCCCAATTAGTATTGAGTTGCAATACCGCATTTCTGAAGATAAAGCGCGTGACTTTTATAAGCTAATGCGTGAACAACAAAAGGTTAGGTCGCGGAATGGCGCTTATGCATGGTCAATTTCCCGCAATATTTCCGATCCGGAATGCTGGGCGGAACGATTCAGCTGTGCGACCTGGAATGATTATCTGCGCTTACGCCATCGCCGAACGTTAGAAGATAGTAATTTACAGCGAATGGCCATGAATATGCACATTGGCATTGAGCCTGTTAAGGTGTTGCGTTGGCTTGATCGTCCGGCTGGATCGGTGCGTTGGAGTGACGACGTACCTGATCACGGCGACGACGCCTTACAGATTCAAGGGTAAAGTTGTTGTTTATAATGACTCGTTTTCTTCGTAATCCATTTTTAATGTTAACGTTGGTTGCCGTGTTTTGGGGTGGCAACGCTATTGCGGGTAAATTGGCGGTTGGCCATGTGTCACCGATGTTATTAACGACCCTGCGGTGGCTGTTTGCGGTAACTTTTATAGCACCTTTTGCCCTGCAAAATGTGCGTAGCCAGTGGCCGATTATTCGTAATCATCTAGGCACTTTGTTTTTATTTGGTGCTTTTGGTTTTGCCGGATTTAACGCATTATTTTATTACGCCTTAAATTACACCACCGCAATTAACGTGACGATTGAGCAATCGATCATGCCCTTGATTGTATTTTTTGGAAATTTTCTATTATTTAAATTAAAGCCCAGTCGGCTGCAATTTATTGGATTTTCTCTCACCTTGCTGGGTGTGGCGGTTACCGTGTCGCACGGACACTTAGCTAGCCTGCTACGATTAGATTTAAACCGAGGTGACGCGCTAATGCTACTAGCGGCGTTGTTGTACGGCGGGTATACCGTTGCACTTAAATATAAACCGAACTTGCACTGGCAAGTTATGATTTTAGTGTTAGCGGTGTCGGCATTACTTTCATCACTGCCGCTGGCCTATCTTGAATATCGTGCCGGAAATCTAATTTTTCCAGATTTACAGGGCGTCGGGGTTATTTTATATATTGCTATTTTCCCATCACTTTTTGCCCAGTCCTTGTATATTCGTGGGGTAGAAATGGTGGGAGGCAACCGCGCTAATTTGTTCATTAATTTGGTACCGGTATTCGGCTCAATACTGGCGGTATTAATACTTGGGGAGGTGTTTCATACCTACCATATTTTTGCACTTGGTTTAGTTATTGCCGGTATTTTGCTTGCGGAGCACGGTGCTAAATCGAGTGTAGAGGCAGAGTTTTAAATGAGAATTGCGGCAGCAATAATAGAAGACAGCAATATAAGTTGCGCTAGCTGCAAAGCCTCTTGCTGCCGCTTAGAAGTGATGTTGATTAGTGAGACGGGTGTCCCTGAGCAGTTTATAAAAAGAGATGAGTGGGGCGGTGAAGTGATGGCGCGTTTGGAAGATGGCTGGTGCGCGGCACTAGACCGCGACACCATGCTTTGCACAATCTATGAAAACAGACCGTTTATTTGCGGTGATTTTGCTACCGGTTCATTTGAATGTTTAGATGAGTATGAGCCGCGCTACTCTAAAATAATAAGATGATTCGGCAGCTCGTTTTTTTCTCCGCTGGCAGGTAATTGCCGTTGTAGCTCTTCACCACAGGATTTTATACATTCTATAAATCCCTGTGCAGTTTCGCCCTTGGCAACCCGTGCGGTAAATTGGCTAACGATAGTCTCCCAATAGACATCGGGAATCTTTGCAGAAATACCGCGATCAACCAAAATCTCGACATAGCGCTCCGCTTCAGAAACAAAAATTAGCATGCCCGTTTCGCCATGAGTGTGGTGTAGGTTCTGCTCTAAAAATTGTCGTCTTGCCAAATTGCTGGCGCGCCAGTGCCGCACCGCGCGCGGAATTAATCGCGTTTGAATTTTAGGGATGCGAAATACGACAGCTAGAACTATAAAACCTGCCCACTGACTTAAAATAAGCTGGTGTATATCCTGCCATTGGCCGAAATAATTTACTGCGCCGGGCAGTAGCAAAGCCAATACACTGGCCCATAGTAAAGGAATGTAGGTGTAGTCATCTGCCTGACGAGCCAGTACCGTGACTAATTCGGCATCAGTTAAGCGTTCAACATTGCTAATGGTCTCTGCGACCTGCGACTGTTCCTGTTGGTTTATTAAAGCCATAAATTACTCTGTGTTTTTGAATAGTGGAGGTGTGAATGCGAAACCTTAGCTAGCCTTACCAGCCACCAGAAGCGCCGCCGCCGCCAAAACCGCCGCCACCTCCACCAAATCCGCCGCCGCCAAAGCCACCACCACCGAAACCGCCTCCGCTGCGACCAAGGGCTGAGCCAAGTAGCAGGCCGCCAAGGAGGCCGCCGCGACCACGGCCACCGCCGATCACCATAAACAGAATGAACATAAGAAGTAGGCCACCCAGTGCAGGCGGAGATTTCTTAGCAGAGCTTTGCTTTTTGGGTATTGCTGCGGCCTTGCCGTCGATGATTAAAATCATGGCTTCAACAGCGCGACTAACACCGCCATTAAAATCGCCGGCTTTAAATGCGGGCGTGAGAATGCCTTGAATAATTTGTGCACTGCGAGCATCGGTAAGCTGGCCTTCTAAACCGTAGCCAACTTCAATACGCATTTTTTTCTCCTTCTTGGCGATAATTAGCAAAGCGCCATTGTTCTTATCTTTCTGGCCAATGCCCCAGTGGCGACCCAGCTGAAAGCCAAAGTCGGCAATGTCGTAGCCCTGCAAATCTGGCAGAGTTACCACCACAAGCTGATTGCCAGTACGTTGCTCCTGCGCGGCGAGCTGTTTAACAAGGCTTTGTTCGGTACTGGCAGAAAGTAAGTTTGCGCTATCTACCACGCGACCGCTGAGCTTGGGAAACGCTGGCTCAGCGGCAAAGGCACTGAGGCAGCAGAGTAAGCAGCAGAGGAGTAACGATGTGCTTTTAAATAACGCCATTAGAAATTAACCTGAGGCGCTTGGTCAGCCTTGTCGGCGGTGGCTTTAAAGGTTTCTCTCTGTTTCAGCTCGCTGTACATCATACTGTGCCAAATCTTGCCGGGGAAAGTGCGAATCTCCGTGTTGTAGCGGCCAACGGCGAGAATAAAGTCACGTCGTGCCACACTAATCCGGTTCTCAGTGCCTTCCAGTTGCGATTGCAATGCCAAGAAGTTTTGGTTGGACTTAAGATCGGGGTAGCGCTCAGACACCACCATCAAGCGGCTTAGCGCGCCACTTAACTTAGATTGGGCAGCTTCAAACTGCTGTAGTTTCTCGGGGTTGTCGAGAATGCTGGAATCTATCTGCATGGAGGTTGCTTTGGCGCGGGCTTCAATCACTGCCGTTAGAGTTTCTTTCTCTTGGGCGGCAAACCCCTTCACAGTAGAAACCAGATTTGGAATCAGGTCTGCACGGCGCTGGTATTGGTTCTCGACCTGAGCCCAGGCGGCTTTGGTTTCTTCGTCTAAACGCGGAATATTATTAATACCGCAGCCGGACAGCAGTAAACTGATGAACAGTAGAGCTAAAAGAGCGTGGCTACGGCGGACAAGTGATGGCATTGCTGGGTGCATTTTTTAGGCCTCAAAGTTAATCAGGTCCTTATGGTACACCCTATAGGCTAGCGCTGCAGAGGAGGGGGGATTCTTATTTCTGGCGGCGATGAATGTCAGCAAATTGTCACAATTAATGATTCACTTGAATCATTATGCAATTGTTACGTAGGTGTCATTCATCAGGGCTTTTCTGCAATAGATCGTCATAATAATGATGGTGCAAAAGAACGTGCTTGCGGGTAGCCAAAGCGCAATGATGCCGTTCCATGCAAATGGGCCAGATTTAAAGAAAGGAATTAGCACCGCAGGCACATAAATAACCGAGGCCCAAATATTGATGTAACCGAGCCATCTAGGCATTAGCGGTATGTTTGCCTTGTCTCGTAAAATCGCGATACCTACCGCAAGATTTTGGAAGATAAAGGGCGACACAATCACAGTTAAAATTAGCCAAGCAAGATCATTGAGTAGCAAAATTAATTCGGGATCTCGTCCCACTCGGTAAGACGCCGCCGTCCAAATAATGGTTGGGAGGCAAAATACGAGCGCCCCCATTGCTCCGCTTACTATCTGGGTAGCTGCCATAAT
Source organism: Zhongshania sp. (assembly GCA_018066965.1). Lineage (GTDB taxonomy): Bacteria > Pseudomonadota > Gammaproteobacteria > Pseudomonadales > Spongiibacteraceae > Spongiibacter. Next base: position 7,030 of record JAGPVP010000006.1, read on the forward strand.
AGGCGCCGCGTCGCCTTCTATTCGCTTTGTAACAACGTATAAAACGGCAATCCACGGAGCATAGAATCCTGTCGCGAGCATGCTGAGCATCATACCTGCACGAATTCCACCGACGTTAGTTGCGTAGATGTCGGCAATGTCATTCGCGCTAGCAGAAGGTAGGTGTAGCGGAAAAAAGCCGGCAATTAAGAGCCAAGCAACAACGAAAAGCGCTCCGAAGGCGAGGCCGCTTCCAGTACAGAACAAGGTGAATCTCGAGTTCATATTTGTTATGCCCTTGTTATAGCCCAGAAGCTTGTCGCGGCTCCATATATCGACGGAGTCTGCGAGCGGATCGAGCTTGTAAGGTTTTTATAATGGAGGTGTATGTTAACGTGCCGCAAAAAGGTGTCAATAGGAAACATTTTCCATTTAGACACTAAAGGCTGGAGAAAGGTTGTACTTAGGTTGGATAAAGGCTTAGCCCCGAGGGCATCGGGGCGGGTATTTAGTTATGCAACGCGACGTAGACGCTTGCGGCCGTTGGCTGGCGCTTTGGGGAAGTTCGGGTTGGTGGGCTCCTGTTTGCGATGCAGGTAATCAATAATTGCATCGCGAATTTTTTGATCGCCACCTTCGATGCCCTGATTGCCAAATAAGCGATTAAACTCAAATACATAGGGGTGGTCCCCCACCATCGCAATGTCAAATCCAGCGTGGTCTATATCCAAGCTTTGGGCTAAATGCAGGGCAAGATTAATGGCCTGTGCGGGTATCGGACTTTGGTCAATAACACCGCCCTTGGCGACATTATTGTAAAAGCCCTGGTCCGACTGTAAGCGCCAGTAAGCGCACACGACTTGATCGCCAATAATTACCACGCGTATATCTTTGTTAATGGGCAGGTATTCCTGCACATACAAAATATCTGTGCGCTCTACATATGCCCGCCAATCGGCGCGGCTGTTAATTAACCAAACGCCACTGCCCTGTGAGGCCTTGGGAAGCTTCGCAACAAATGGGTGAAGCATCAGCTCCCACAATTCATCAGCGTTACTGGGGGTGTTGGCGCGAATTTCGGTTTGGGGAATATTGGTCGGCGCCACCATTTCAAAGGCGCGGCTCATCTCAATTTTGTTGTGGCCTAACAGGTAGCTAGCTTGGCTGGGGAAAACCTTGGCTTTAAGACCATAAATTAAGGCGTTAAGCTGCCAGTATTCCGGATACAAAACCCAGTCGGCATTACTGATATCGTCTTTATGCTTAAAAATATGCTCAGGTTTTAACTGCAGAGTGTCATTAAAACCGAGGGTGCGAAAAACGTCGAAAGATATCCACGCCATGATTGCTTACAATAAATTGAGGTGCGCCTTTTTAAGGCCAAAATCAAATTTCGTCAATAGCCGATGAGTGGCATTTATTGGCTTTGCTAGCTCGCGCTATTTTAACTGCTTAATAAACGCGTCAGATTCGTTAATCGCTTTTTCCATGGCGCTAATTAACTGCTGCACATCGCGGTCGATACCAGCGAGCTCACCTTTTAGCGCACCAATCGCAGAGGCGTTTAAATTATGCTTTAGGTAGAGCATATTATCGCGCAGGGCGTTCAACACCGGATCAACACTTTTCTCTGCGCGACGCATAGATTTAATCAGCGTAGCGTATTGGCGTTTAGTGGCTTGGAGTTTATTAGCACTGTCGCTACGCAGGCGATCGTTGGTGTACAACTTTAGTTCGTCTTGCCATTCATCAAACAATGCCTCGGCGACTGACTCGACTTTGTTAATTCTATCTGTCACTTCTTTGGCGGCGGCTTCGCTGTCTTCAAACTCACTGTTGAGACGATTGTAATGGCTCTCTAAATTGCCGCCATCAAAATTCACCACCGAGCGGAACTCACTTAAGGCATCTTTAAATTGTTCCTGCGCGTCTTCCTGTGCCTCTTTGGCCTCATCAACCCTGTCTACCAATATATCGCGCTTATGCACACCCACTTTTTCCATGGCGTTGTAATACGTCGATTCACAGCCACTAATCGACATCATGGCGGTGGTAGCAAGTAGCAGTATTAAAAAGCGCATTGAGTGTCCTTAGGTAGTATTGGTTTCAATCTTAATGGTAGCTTGCATGGGGTGGTGCGGCAAATTTCAAGACACTTCATTTAAATTATGTTGCGCATAGGGTGGCATTACTTATTTTATATCCGGCGTTTGCTCAATATAAAAAGTGCAACACCGCCCAGCACAGCAATTGATGCTAAGCCAAATCGCAGTGTTAGCTGCTCGTCCAATAGCAATACCCCGCCAAGCGCAGCAAGTATTGGCACGCTCAATTGAATAGTTGCGGCGCTTGATGCAGGCAGCGCGGGTAGCGCGGCATACCAAAGGGCATAACCCAAACCAGAGGCCAAGGCACCGGAGGCAATGGCATAGGCTAGTCCGAGATTGGTGGTGTGCTCTGTGTTTCCAGTAAGCCAGAATAGAATGATCGCGAAAGGCAACGCGCGAATAAAGTTGCCGGCAGTAGCTAGCGTTGGTTCGATAGTGCGTCGGCCAAGCAAGGAATACACCCCCCAGCAAATACCCGCAGCAAACATAATAATGGCGCTTAGCAACGGTGGCGCTTCAACGCTGGGTAGCATCAACCATATTAGCCCAGCAATGGCGGCGCTGGCGCCAAGGACTTGATAGCGACCAAGCTGTTCTCCAGTCCATAAGCCAAAACCAATCATTGTTGCCTGCACTGCGCCAAACAGCAGTAGCGCGCCTGTTCCGGCGCTCAAACTTACATAAGCAAATGAAAAGGCGGCGGCGTAGCCAAACAAGGCCGCCGCCGCTAGCCAGTTGCCGTTAAGCGTGAAGCCGCGAAATTTGATTAGCATTAATAACGTCAGCACCGCCGCGCCAGAGACAAGCCGCACCAGCGTGAACGTCGAGGCGTCTATATGACCAGCTGCCAAGGCCTCGCGGCAAAGCAGTGAGTTAGCTGCAAATGCCAGCATGGCAATCGTGGTGAGCAAAGCTAAGCGTAGTTGAGGCATTATTTATTCCAAGGGTGCCAACCAAGTCGAGCCACCCAATTTACGTTGCTGGCTCAGATTCCAATTGGCGCGTGCAATTAAATGCGGTGCGGGTGAGGCGGGTTTGTAATTGAGGGGGCTAGGCAGACTAGAGGCCAACAATGCAGACTGCCAGCTAGACAGTTGCGATGCGGGGACCCTAAAGTGATGACGACTGGCGGCGCCCAAACCAAATACGCCGTCGCCCCATTCTGCAATGTTTAAATACACTTCCAAAATACGCTGTTTGGGCCAGCACAGCTCAACCAGCCCGGTGAACCAAACCTCCAGACCTTTGCGTACCCAGCTGCGACCCGTCCACAAATACATATTGCGGGCTACCTGCTGACTAATGGTGCTGGCACCGCGCAGGCTGCCGCGGCGCTCCCGCTCGGCAAAGGCTTTTTGAATTGCTTTTATATCGAAACCATAATGATTGGGAAAATTCTGATCCTCAGAAACAACCGCAGCTAGAGCAGCATGGCGTGGAATTTCACGCCAGCTCAGCCACTGCTTATTTATATGGTAGTCGGTGCCGCGCTGCTGCCAGTTGCGTTCTAGCATCACCATAGTGACGGGCGGATTAATCCAACGAAACGGTAATACCAATGCGACGCTGAGCAACACCAATATCAATATAGTGCGCCAAAGTACGCCCACTATTCCTTTTTTTCTGGCCATTATCTGTCTCGCAGTGAGTTTTGCTTCCCCTTTTTTCAAAAAGAGGCAAATCAAAGATATTCTATAGCATGCTCTGACGGAATTTTTGCGTATTCGTTGCGCGAAAGCTTAGCTCAAGCGGCGCTGCGCAGCGAAGGAACGGACATGCCGGTCCTTCGCTTAGAAATTACGTCATACCGGCCCTCGAGCCGGTATCCATTGGGTGTGGCAGTAAAGGAGTTCCGTGGTATATGAATGCCAGATCAAGTGCAGCATGACAAAGTAGCCGCCATCATTCGGTTTTTACGCAAACATACACCGAGTTGGTTGATTCCCCATTTTGAAACGGATTATAAAAAGACACCACATGGGACGTAACGCTCGTAAATACGGTTTTTAACAACGCTTCAAAATGGGCTTCTGGTAGGTTTTGCGACCACATCGCAAACACGCCCTTGGGTTTTAGTTGCTCGGCCATTAGCGCGAGATTTTCTGTGGTATAAAACCCGGCGTTGGCGGCGTTTAAAAATTCCGTGGGGGAGTGGTCTATATCTAAAAGAATGGCATCGAACTTCTTGGCCGCACTGTCGGGGTCAAAGCCTGTGCTTGGGTCGGTGGCTAGGTCGAAGAAGCTACCTAATATATAGCGATTTCTCACATCAGCATTGAGTATTTTACCCAAGGGAACCAGCTCATCTTTATGCCAGCCTATTACGGTGTCTAAGGCATCGACCACCAACAGCTCGCTAATTCGCTGGTCCTTTAACGCCGCCACGGCGGTGTAACCTAGGCCCAAGCCACCAACGACCACGCTTAACTTGTCTCCCTGCGTTGCCGCTAAGCCAAGGGTCGATAAAGCTTCTTCGGCATCAACAAACATGCTCGACATTAAAAATTCGTCGCCAAGCTTAACCTCGTAAATGTCTCGGTCGCCAAAGGCGGGCATGCGCCGTCTGCGCAGTGAGATCTCACCTAAGGCGGAGGCTTGGCTATCAATTTCTTCAAATAATGGCGGCATGCATAGGTGTCCTAAAGGGCTGCTGGCCCAAGCTTTAAATTGAGAACTCGCTAAACTAGCATAATTCAAAGGCCAGTCCGAATTCTGTTCAGCTGCGTTTTTGCATTAGTAAGCTACTGTAAAACCGACGGCGCGGTAAAAGATCGGGGCCGTCATAAACGCTTTTAATATCAGATACAGAATAGACCGCACTGGGGTCTAGCTCTTTAATCTGTTGAATAAGCGCCGCCGTGTTGCGTCTTTTTTCAATAATAAGCAGCAATTCAACCGGATTGGCTTCGCCCATATCACCGTCGAATGACACCACCTTAAAACCCTGCTCGCGCAATTTGTCGGCAAGTACATCACGGTTAAACGAGATGCAGCGGATAAGCTCTTTGCCAATGGCAAAGTGGCTTTCAATCGAAATACCCACATAATTGCCCACCGCAAAACCACCGGCATAGGCGACCGCTAAATACCAGTGATCAAGGTTTGTTAAAACCTGCCCCGCAGCAACTAGCCAAATCATGATCTCAAAAAAGCCGATAATTGAGGCGAGAAGTTTATTGCCTCGAAAAACCACAATAGTACGGAATGTGCCAAGTGATACGTCCGCAACCCGAGCAAAAAAGATGAGCGGTACTAACAAAAACGGATATTCGACCAGTAAATCCATGCTTAAGCCCCTTATTGGCGGCCATTGAAACATAGGGCTTGGCGTAAGGGCAGACAAAACACGCAGGGGACCAGCTTCGTAAAATATCGCACCAGTCCGAAGAGGATTTAGTAAGAAAAAATAGCGGCTATCGGTATTCCATTTTTGCCGATATGCGGTTGAACAAGCGCGGAAAGAAACGCTTGATCGTCGGTGCAAGCGCACTAATACCCTTGCCGACAACAATTTCGTCGCGGTTTTTAAGCATGGCCTTAATAATATCCTGCGCGCACTTTTCTACCGGCATGCCGTTAATAATAGAATCGTCATTTTTATTCTGGGCTTCGCCGCTGCCGTTTAAAGCATTAACCGCGATATTCGTTTGAATTGAACCAGGACATACCGTGAGACATTGAATTCCTTGATGCGCCGTTTCCGCACGTAAGCAATCCATAAAGCCTACCACCGCATACTTTGATCCAGAATAGCCAGTGCGTAATTTTGAGCCAATCTTTCCGGCTACGCTGCTGATACTTACAACCATACCGTCGCGCTGAGTAATCATTTGAGGCAATAAGGCCATTGTCATCGCAACCGTGCCCAAATAATTTACTTCCATTAACTGCCGATACACAGACAGATCGGTATCAACAAAAAGCGAACGCTGAGAAATACCGCCGTTATTAATTAAAATATGTACTGGGCCAATCTCCGCCAGCTGAGCTTCTACCAAGGCAATAAGATTATCGGAGTCAGCTAAATCTAAGGGCACCACCCAATGCCGGCTCCGTCCACCGGGCAGAGAATCAGCTAACTCAACTAAAGTATCTAGGCGGCGGGCAGACAACACCATTCTGGCGCCACGTTCTGCAAGCTGTCGGCACAGCTCCATACCAATACCCGAGCTCGCGCCAGTGACCCAAATCGTCTTATTGTCTATTTGCATTTTTTTATCCTTATAGTTTGCTAACTAAGCAGACAGTAGCGCACCGGTCAGCATTAGCGCCATCACCAGAACGATAATTACGCCAAAGGTGAATATTTTGCGCCTAGCGGGCACATAGTTCGATCCGGTATGGATGTAGGCATGAGCAACTCGGCTAGCTACAAACAACCACGAAATCACTAATACAGAAAGATCGACTGCATTTATTAGCGCGAAAGAGATGGCGAGAACATAGAACAATATCGGGACTTCAAACTGGTTTCGAATACAATTATTTATTTTTAAAACATAATCTGGCCACGCGTCATCATGCAGGCTGCGCCGCTCCTCGTTGACGTCTCCCGCTTTCGCCGCACGAACTTTCACGATATTGAGCTTTATATAAAGCGTTATGGTCAGCAAGACTTGAAGCAGTACGGGAAGTAAAATCAAATGACTATTCATGGTCTTTAGCCTCAGGGCATCAAATCTATTTATTTTGGTTTATTTCTAAATGCATCTTGATGGTGAGAAAAATGCTCGCCTTTGGCGAGGCGGTCGTAGAGCACCACATTTACCGTGGCGGCCAAGTTCATACAGCCCTTAGTTGGAATGTAGACAATGTCTTGGCAAAAGTCAGTGACCTCCTTTTTAAGCGTGCCATCTTCTGGGCCAAAAATGTAGAACGCTTGAGCTGGGTGTTTATAGGTGGTCAGTGGCTTGGCGCCATCAATCAACTCAACCGCTACAGGCACACAACCCAAGGGAATAACATCCTTCAATTCTTTAACGCCAATGAGCGGTAGCGTTTCAAGCGCTTTTTGGGTGTCGGTGTAAAAGGGCTTGGCTAAGTCGTAACGCGTGCCGGTATAGAACACCGAGTTAACGCCATAGCAGCCAGCGGCGCGCATGACCGAGCCGATATTCTCAGGAGATTTAGGGTTGAACAAGCCAATGCAGGCGTAGTTATTTTTCATAGGGGTACATAGTAGTACTAAATTAATGGTCGATAGCATAAAGACGTATAGTACTGTATTTTCAGCGCCGCATTTGCGGCAGACGTAATGATGGCGCTTTTTGGGACGATGTTGTAAAAAAGGTAGTGCTGTTCGGTGTATGTGGGGCGTTCTGTAGGGCGAAATCTAGGTTAGTAGTAATATGCCATAGTAGGCTGGGAAGTCTGGCGGCGTAAGTTTAATTTAGAGATTGTAGCTTTCTGAGAGCTTTCTTTTCGCCCAGCTGGGCGACTTAGTTATTCAGCACTACGTGCCTCACCCTAGGGGTCGCCAAAAAGCGGCGATCAATTAAAAAGCGAATTGTCTTTTCTCGGAAAAAGAAGTGAACAAGAAATTCGCTCGCAATCACTCACCCTTCGGGTACCCTGCGCTCACAAAAGTTCAATGGGATCGCTGCGGAACTCGCCTTCGGCTCAGACAGTCCTCGCTGAAAGCATCCCATTGAATTTCTGCGATGCTCGGTGAGTTCAAAAGCGGGATCAAATACCATGTCTGACGACTGACGACAGGTGCTTAAAAGCATTCGCTACCGCTCACTCTGGATACCCGATCGGGGTCGGGTATGACGAGGTACTAAAGAATCCTTAGCCCTGCTAATACGATAGTGTTTACAAAAGTATTGTAGCTTACGCTAACCTCCCTTCAGCACCGCTTAGCACTGCAGCAAGTAACGGGTTAAGCGGGAAACTGTTTGAGCCGCAGGCGAGTTTTTCCCGCGCCGTTACTTGTGAAGCGCGGAGAACAAAACGGCAGGATAGCCGTTTTGAACGCCTGTAGGGGCGGCCTTTAGGCCGAGGGGCATGACGCCCCGAGTTAACTCGATGGCGTTTTTTGCCATCGATGGTGATGCAGGGTGCCTTTTTTCTTTGCTTGCTTTGTTTTTGGGCTAAGCAAAAAGAAAGGAAGTCGCCCAGTAGGGCGAAACCTAGGTAAGCAAGAAATTCGCCCCAGGGGCATCTGGTCTATACTTTGAACCTGCCGTCGCCATTCACCCTAAAGACCAGAAATCTCCATGACTACTAATCAATCCCCCCAAACCAATAAGCCCTCAATACTCGCCCTAATCATCGGCCCTGCAATGCTGGCCTTAACCCTACTACTACCCGCGCCCACCGGCATGAACGCCGAAGCATGGCTAGCCCTAGGCGCTGCCTTATGGATGGCTATTTGGTGGGCGACGGAGGCGGTGCCTATTCCGGCAACGGCGTTGCTGCCTTTAATTTTGGTGCCGGTTTTGAGTATTGCCGAGGTGGGGGATTTAGCCGGTGCTTATGCTAACGGTATTATCTTTTTGTTTTTGGGTGGTTTTCTATTAGGTTTGGCGATGCAGCGTTGGGCTTTGCATCGTCGTATTGCTTTGAATATTTTGCTGGCGGTGGGGCAGCAGCCTAATCGGCAGATTGCGGGTTTTATGATTGCCACGGCGTTTTTAAGTATGTGGGTGAGCAATACCGCGACCAGTATTATGATGTTGCCAATTGGCGTATCGGTGATTAGCTTTTTGCCCGAGGGTAATGATGGTGAGCGTCGCCGTTTTGCCGTCGCGCTGTTGTTGGCGATTGCCTACAGCGCGAGTATCGGTGGTATTGCGACTCTGATCGGCACGCCGCCTAACGCGATGTTAGCGGCATATTTAAAAGAGAGTCACGGTATTAGCATTGGCTTTGGTCAGTGGATGATGATTGGTCTGCCGGTGGCGCTAGGCATGTTGGTATTTACGTGGTGGTGGCTGTGTCGCAAGGGCTTTGCGGGATTAGAAACATCGGGTAGTCGCGATTTACTCTGCACAGAATTGCAAATGTTGGGGCCGCTCTGCGGTGGTGAGGCGCGGGTGTTATTGATTTTTGTCGCGACAGCGGCGGCGTGGATTTTTCGGCCCTTGTTAAACGACTACTTAACGGGCGTGACTGATACGGTCATTGCGATGACAGCGGGGATATTGTTATTTACGGTGCGCTCCGGTGGCGCAGATTCTCAAGCACTGTTGGATTGGCAAAGCGCTGAGAAGTTACCTTGGGGCGTGTTGCTGTTATTCGGCGGTGGCTTGGCCTTGGCGACCATGATTAAAAGCTCAGGCTTGGCGGAGTGGCTGGCGCAGAATTTCTCGATGCTAAATGCGTGGCCCCTATTTGCGATGGTGCTGGTGATTGTGACGGTGATTATTTTCTTAACCGAGATCACCAGTAACACCGCGACAACTGCGACCTTCTTACCCCTGCTTGGCGCGTTAGCGGTGGCGCAGTCGGTGTCACCTATGTTGTTTGTTATTCCCGCCGCCATTGCTGCGTCGTGCGCTTTTATGATGCCGGTGGCAACGCCACCTAATGCGGTGGTGTTTGGCAGTGGCGAGGTAGGTATTAAAGATATGATGCAGGCAGGGCTGTTGTTGAATTTGTTTGGTATTGCGCTGATCAGCGGCGTGGGCTATTACGTGGTTTTGGCTTTGTTTGCAGCAGTGTGATAAATCTTCTTAGCTGTAACCTAAATTAAGTAAATTTCTTTTGGAGAATAATATGAATATAGCGCTGCTGTGTATCGCCCTGTTGGCTACCTTGTGTATTGCTTTGGGCATTGCTGTGAGCCTTAACCGAATGAAACAAAAGCAGGGTTCGGGCTGCCCGAGTGATCCAAAAGATACATTGCATAAATACATTCGCGCCCATGCTAATACTATTGAGTTTGCGCCGGTATTAATGGTGCTTATGTATATTCTAAGTCAGTCGCAAATGGCGGGCTGGGTGCTGTGGTCAATTATTCTTGCCACGGTGAGTCGCT
>JAGPVP010000012.1 GCA_018066965.1 Zhongshania sp.
CAGCAACATGCGGTTCAACCAGCTGTGGATGATACCGTCGCCGGGGCGCAGTGAAACACCGCCACGGGTCATGATGAAGTCTGGCAGATTGTGCTGGGTGTCGATGTCGATTGGCTTGGGGTAAGCCGCAGTGTGACAGAACGACTGCATGGTCAGGTCGGCAGAGAAACCGAGGCAGGCCAAATCTTTCAGCTCGTCGCGGGTCATTGGGCCAGTGGTGTCTTGCGAGCCAACGGTGGTCATTTTGGGTTCGCAGTAAGTGCCGGGGCGAATACCAGTACCTTCGGGCAGACCGCAGGCGCGACCAACCATTTTTTGCGCCAAGGTGTAGCCTTTGCCGGTGTCGGCGGGCTGCTCGGGCAGACGGAACAGAGTAGAAGTGGGCAGACCCAGTGATTCGCGGGCTTTAGCCGTTAGGCCACGACCGATAATCAGGTTGATACGGCCGCCAGCGCGCACTTCGTCGAGAAGCACGGGTGACTTCAGTTCGAAGGTGCTTAGGGTTGCGCCAGTTTCAACATTTTTGATGATGCCGTCGTAGGGGCGGATTTCAATCACGTCGCCCATGCTTAGCTCGTCAACGGGGGCTTCAAAGACCAGTGCGCCAGCATCTTCCATGGTGTTGTAGAAGATAGGAGCCACTTTGCTACCGATACAAATACCGCCAGAGCGCTTATTAGGCACGCCAGGCATATCGTCGCCAAAGAACCACAGTACTGAGTTGGTGGCTGATTTACGTGAAGAACCAGTACCAACAACATCGCCAACGAAGGCAATGGGGTGGCCTTTTTCTTTCAGAGTGTCGATCAATTTAAGTGGGCCAACACTGCCTTGGACGTCGGGCTTAATGCCATCGCGTTCCATTTTGAACATTGCCAGTGCGTGCAGTGGGATGTCTGGACGTGACCATGCGTCTGGTGCAGGTGACAGGTCATCGGTATTGGTTTCGCCGGTGACTTTAAATACGGTGTTAACAATGCTTTCGGCAACTTCAGGGCGGTTGGTGAACCACTCTGCGTCGGCCCAGCTTTGAATAACTTCTTTAGCCAGTGCGTTACCAGCCTTGGACTTTTCTTCTACGTCGTGGAAGGCATCAAACATCAGCAGGGTGTGCTTAAGCTCTTCTGCGGCGAGTTTGGCTAGATCTGCGTGGTCGAGGAGTTCAACCAGAGTCACAATATTGTAGCCGCCGTGCATATTGCCCAGCAGTTTAACTGCAAGCTCTTTGCTAATTAGGGGGCTATTGGCTTCGTCTTTAACGATGGCAGATAGGAAACCGGCTTTTACGTAAGCGGCTTCGTCGACACCGGGTGGTACACGGTTGGAGATCAGGTCAACTAGGGTTGCTTCTTCACCCGCGGGTGGAGTTTTAAGCAATTCAATTAGGCCCGCGACTTGTTCAGCGTTGAGTGGCTGGGGAACAATGCCTTGCGCGGCGCGTTCGTCGACGTGTTTCCGATATGCTTCAAGCACAGTGTAACTCCTCTTTTCAGTTTCGGTACCCGTATCCGCCGGGATCGCCGGGGCCGGGGCTATCGATGCCCATCATCGATGCGAAATAGGGGGCTGCAAGTATACTGAAAAACCCTACATAGGTTAAGTGAATTACTGCACTTGCCAGCGTTTACGGCGGTAGTTTACTCTTGAATCCCCAATTTCTGTCTATGCTATGGAGTGTCGTTTGCCTGCTGTGATTCCCCGAGTTATTACCCCGTGTACTGGCGTCTGTTCTACCGCGCTGGGGGATGATGTGTGTCGGGGCTGTAAGCGTTACAGTCATGAGGTCATTGATTGGAATAGTTATAGCAATCAGCAAAAGCAGATTATCGATGAACGTTTAGATGGCTTTCTTGTTCAGGTTATGGCGAATAAGTTAAGTATTCGCGATACCGAGGTATTACAGTGGCAGTGTCAAACTCAACGTGTGCATTATCCTGCTCATAAAAGCCCGTATATCTGGTTATTTCAGCTGCTTAAAGCGGGTGCGGGACAAATCATCGACACCATTCAGTTTGGCTTTGTGGTTGATGCAAGTTACCGGAATATTCCCTTGATAGAATTGCGGGACATGATCGATCGAGAGTTTTATCTACTCTCAGAGGCGCATTACCAGCGCTATATTGGTAGGTATCTGCATTCGGAAAGTTAAGTTCTTCTGCGCTTAAACGTGATTTGTAGTAGCGAATAAATCGCAGGATTCAGACACTCGCGCCGAGTTTGCTATACTGCGCGCGTTTTCATCAGCCGGATACCTATTCATGTCAGTGGATATTAGTGAAATTTTAGCGTTTTTGCCCTGTGATACACCGCAGGGATGGGTGGATGCTGCACTCGCACACCCGGAAGAAATGCTGATCGACCACGCCAATTGTGAAAAAAAGGCGGCGGGTACGGCTCTAAATTTAATGTTTCGCTATGTTGATAAACCTGATTTATTAAATAGGATGTCTAAGCTCGCGCGTGAAGAATTGCGTCACTTTGAACAGGTGATGGCGATTATGAAAAAGCGCGGTATTGAATACCGGCATTTATCGTCTGCACGTTATGCCAATGGCTTACGTGCCGAAGCGCGCACCAGTGAGCCGCATAAACTTATCGACATTCTAATCATTGGGGCCTTAATTGAAGCGCGTTCATGTGAACGATTTGCACGTATTGCACCTTTATTAGATAAAGAGTTAAGCGCTTTTTATACCTCGTTATTAAAATCTGAATCTCGGCATTTTAAAGACTATTTAAGTTTGGCTGAACGCTATGCCAGCGAAGATATTGCGCCACGTATCGCTTTGTTTAAACAGAAAGAACAGGAGTTAATAGAAACCACCGACGAGTTGTTCCGCTTTCATAGTGGGCCGCTGGCGGCTTAATTTTAGGCACTATTCTTATGCTGGTGTTCGTGATTTTTATACGAAAGATCCCGTTTCTACTAATTGCCGAGCAACTTCTGTAATGGATCGGCCTTGGCGATTGGCATTTTTACTGAGTAAATCGATAGCCTGATCATCTGTTAAGCCGTAGGTTTCGGTGATGAATTTCATTGCACTATTTAAAGTTTGTCGTGCATCTATTTCTGGTTTTAATGTTTGTACCTCTACCCGAAGTCGATCAATGCTATAAAAATAACTTAAGGTGATATCGATTAGCGACTGCAATAAGCTAAGCGGAATGTTGTCGATTGCATAGAGACTGATGCCTGCGTCAGCGGCAAGTCGATTAATACTTTCTGAGCGATTGTTTCCCAGTTTTATGACTGTACGTGGGCTAGTTTTATTTAGCTGAGCTAAATGCTCAAGTGTGTCGCGGTTGGGGGAGTTGGTGTCCACCAAAATAATTTCTGGGTGCATTTCACCAACGAGTTGGTAAATGTCGGTATTGTGATTGTTTAGGTTGATCAGCTCAATTCCTGCCCAGGCGGTAATAGGCTCGAATTTTTTGGCGCGGCCTTCGTCGATGTCTATCAGTAGCACTTTCATGTGAAAGTTTAGACCTCTTTCTGAATATTAATGAGTCGTAGAGCGGGAATATCTGCCTTCGATAGGCTTTGTTGTTCCAAATATTTAATGATGCCGCCAACGCTAATTACCTGGCCATCTAAAAATTGATTTGGGCCGATGTGCTGAGATTTCATTAGCATATTCTTCTCATGTAAATTGCCTTCGGTTTTTCGGTCTATGCTGGGGCTTTCAAGCCCAATTGCTTCGGCTGCGATACGAAATAGTGATGGTTTATATACGGCAGCAACTGTTTCTTCGATGTTGATTGGTGTTGTCAGCTGGCCCCAGCGATACATTTGCGAGATAAACCATTCTGCGTGGTTAAGCCATGGGAAGTTGGCGGAGTAACGGTGGAATACATGAAAGTCTTCTACCTTCTCGGGGGCTTGCCCGTAGTGTTTTAGTGATAAACCGGTGAGCGATAGTGCAACTGTTTCTTCGGGCAATGCGATATACGGAGCTTGGCTTATCATTTTTGCGGCCGCTTTTCGATTTTCTTTTTTATCTAACCAAATGCAGGCTTTAATTAAGGCTCTTAGAATGGCTTGGTGGGTGGCAGGATTTTCGTTCGACCAGCTTTCGCTTACGGCGAAGACTTTCTCTGGGCTGTTATTCCAGAGTTGATATTTAGTGGCAACGACGTGGCCAAGTTGTTGTTGTACTGCCAAGGTGTTCCATGGTTCGCCCACACAAAAGCCGTGAATGTCACCGTCGGTCATCGCTGTAACCATCTTTGGTGGTGGAATGACGACGATTTCTATGTCGCGGTCTGGGTCAATGCCGGCGCTCGCTAGCCAGTAGCGTAGTTCATAGCTTTGAGTAGAGCAGGGGTAAACAATACCGAAGCGTAGTTTTGGGCGTTTGCTACGTTTGTTTTCTTCAATAACACACTGAAGTGCTTGCGCCGCAATGAGTGGACTGAATTCACTGCGGGGGTCAATGGCAAACAAATGATCATAAAGATCATTATTCACAGTGATTGCATTGCCGTTTAGATCTAACACCATGGCGCTGATCATATCTATTTTGGGGCCGCCAATACCTAAACGCGACGCGACAGGAATAGACGCTAGCATTTGGGCGCCGTCCAAAATACCTAGCCCGACTTTGTCTCGTATCCCAGCCCACGAAGCTTCTCGTGACAGGGTGACGTTTAAGCCTTCATTGCGAAAATAACCTTTTTCATGTGCTATCACTAATGGCGCGCAATCGGTAAGCGGAATAAAACCAAGGGTAATGTCGGATTTTTCTAATTTTAAGCCATTTTTATTATTGATAATGGCCATATTAAGCTCCTGTTGTGTTCATTAAGGGTATGTTTACTATGGGGTTGCCATTAAGCAGTCGTAATTCGTGCATTGTCTTCGTGAATGTGGCTACTCGATGTGCTTGTTTTTGGTGCGGGAATTTAGTGATTGCTGCTCGGTAATACTTGTAATTTGAGAGATGTGCTAGGGGTAATAGCTGTTTTGATTTAGGACGATTTCTGTTCAGGAATTTGTTTGCCGTGGCCGCTAGATTTTTAGCCATCATCACCAGTGGGGCCTGTATGGCTGTGATATTTACGCTACTGAGGACTTTTGCAGGGAGGTGGGCATGTGCATAGTTGTCTATGGCCATTGGTGAAATGCTTGTTCTGCCCGCATATATTTCATCGGACTGCGTGTGGCTGATATGTGACATTAATAACAAAATTGAGTTGTACTCCATTCGTTGACGTATTTCGAGCCTTGGTTTAGCGCCCTTAAAATCTAGCCAGCCCCATAATTGATAGTTTTGCTAAACACAGATTTTTGCGTGGTAACAAATAGTTGCTTGATTACTATTACACGGTCAAGCACGATTTGGGCCAGATTCTGCCTTTTGGCGCCGCTCTTTTCGCAGGCATTTTTAGTCAGGTTTGGGCGAGATAGGTATCAGAGGTGGTGGGCTATAAAACGGTTATCTGGTAATTGGCTACTCGTAGAGGGTTATTGTAACTAATTATGTTTAACGCATGGTTTTATAACTAGGTGTTGCATTGCTTTGCTTTACTAAAGACGGATCTACGCACTGTGCTGATGCGAGCGTTCAGTAAAGTGCCTACCTTTTATATTGGTATCCTACTAATGTAAGTGTTCTGGGGGCTTAGAAGGGCGTGGAGCGCAGAGAAAGCGATTCGCCTTCGTCTGTTAAATACCAAACGCTACCGTCCCAGTCGCCAAGTACAATGCGCTCTGCTGGCTGTTGGTTAATGGTCAGTTGGTGTCGATATGGTCGATGGGTGTGGCCATGAATTAGCCGCGTGCAGCCATGTTCCATTAGTGCGCTATTAACAGCGTCGGCGTTAACGTCCATGATGTCTTCGGCTTTATTACTGTTAGCTTCGCTGCTTGCCATACGCAGGTGTTTGGCAATGGCGCGGCGTTCTTCTAATGGCTTCTTCAGTGCGTCTTGTTGCCAGGCAGGGTTGCGTAACATTTTTCTAAATTGCATGTATTCTTGGTCGTCGGTGCATAGACTGTCGCCATGCATTAACAGTGTTTGTTCCCCAGCTAAGCTAATTATGGTGGGATCTTGTAGCAGGGTGGCGCCAACATCGGCACAGAATGCATCGCCAATTAAAAAATCGCGATTACCGTGCATTATATAAAGTGACACGCCGTGCTTGGTCAGGGCCCTAAGCTCTGTTCTTACGGCCTCAATTAATGCTGAGCTGTCGTCGTCGCCGATCCAGCCTTCAAAGAAATCACCGAGTATATAAAGTGATTTGGCGTTGATTGCTGTGTGGTGCAGGAACTCAAAAAACGCCCGAGTGATATCCGGGCGCGTTTCATCCAGATGTAGGTCTGAGATAAAAAGTGTCGTCATGTGAAAATTAATCTACCCACACTGCTTTTTCGATGACCACGTCTTCTGCTGGTACGTCTTGATGACCTGCAGCACTGGTGGTTTTAACCCCTTTGATTTGATTTACCACATCCATGCCATCGACGACTTTAGCAAATACCGCGTAACCCCAGCCCTGCATGGTTTTACTGCTGTGGTTTAGGAAGTCGTTGTTCTTTACGTTAATGAAGAATTGCGAGCTGGCCGAATGTGGGTCAGATGTACGGGCCATAGACAGGGTGCCTACGTCGTTTTTCAGGCCGTTATCTGCTTCGTTTTCGATGTTGGCGCGGGTTACCTTTTGCTTCATGCCGGGCTCAAAACCACCACCTTGAACCATAAAGCCGTCGATGACACGGTGGAAAATAGTGCCGTCATAGTAGCCGTCGACTACATATTGCTTGAAGTTTTCGCAGGTCTTCGGAGCGTTTTCGAAGTCCAGCTCAATTTTAATGTCGCCGAAATTTGTAGTGAAGATAATCATTTACGCTGATCTCGCTTATAACCGGAAATTAAAGCCGCTATAATAAGGCTTTTGGCCGCGAGGCGAAACCGGCGTTAAGCGACTAACGAATATCCGGTCCAA
>JAGPVP010000024.1 GCA_018066965.1 Zhongshania sp.
CGACGAACGTTTCGATATCATCATTGTAGATCCACCGGCATTTATTAAGCGCAAAAAGGATCAGAAGGAAGGCATTCTAGCTTACCGCCGTATCAATGAAATGGCCATGCGTCTGCTCAACCACGACGGCTTCCTTATTTCCGGCTCCTGCTCTATGCATATGCCAAGGGAAGAAATGCTAGATTTAGTGCGCGCGTCCGCTCGCCATATTGACCGTCATGCGCAAATACTTGCGGAAGGTATGCAGGGGGCCGACCATCCAGTACATTCAGCAATACCGGAAACCCGCTATCTGAAAGCGGTGTTAAGTCGGATTTCCCGCGTGTGATTACAGAGGCTTTACTAGTCTGAATTCAGAGCGGGGCGCTACGATTTACCGGGCCGTAATATATTAACTACGGCCTTCTTTTTTGCGGCGTTTGACTTCATACATGTGCTGATCCGCATGCTTAAGCAGGACTTCATGATCCCGCCCATGCAGCGGAAAAATTGACCAACCAATGCTCGCTCTCAAGGTGTAGCTACCCTCGCTCAGCGACATGGGTTCCTGAAGAATATCTTCAAAACGCTGCTCGCCACACTTTGCATCCTCTTCGGTTTTCATGTGGCGACTGATAACGCAAAACTCATCACCACCGATACGAGCCACCGTATCAGTGGCCCGCGTCCGATGACGCAGCCTACGAGCAAACACCTCTAAAATTTGATCACCAAAGTGGTGACCATACTCATCATTGGCTTTTTTAAAGTCGTTGAGATCAATATAAAAAAGACAAAATGAATCCTCACTTTTTTCACATCTAGTAATTTCTGATTGTAATATTTCTATAAAATGGCGCCTATTAATCACGCCGGTATGTTCGTCGTGATTGGCCAAGTAATGATATTCACGCCTCTCTTTAATCAAATTCTGCCGCAAGGTCTTAGATGTACCCTCATAGTAAAATGCGACAAAAGCAATAAAGATATGGCTAATTAAAATGCTGACATAAAACGCGAGACTGTCATCCACACTTGGCATGCTCTTCTTTATTTCAAAACCAAGTTGCGGGGCAAAAAATAATAAAGTCCATGTCACAAAGGCTAAAACGCCCCAAATTTTCCCTGCAAAAGAACCAATACTGAGTGTCGAAATGACAGGGATAATAATCAAACATATCGACGCCGGCGATAAAATTCCGCCCGTCATCACCGCCAAATAGATTAATGCCATCCCGATAACAGCAATAAATATATTGGTCGCCACGATGCGCTGATCTAAGGCTCGCAAGACGTAAATTGACAACAAGGCGCCCAAGCCCACAAACACAAACAATACCCGTACGATGTGTAACCCAGGGTCGCCATGAGGAAGGTAATAACTGGCTATAATAAGAATCGCACTAAGAATAACCATCGCACTAAGAATTAAACCCGCTGTAAAGCGATGGCGATATAACTTCGCATCGCCCTCGCTGTAAGTTTTAGAGTGTAAGGGATCGATAATGGAAAATATATTGAAGCGTCGAAATTTATTCATCCTAAGCTTAGTCTTCCTTTTCTATAGCCGCGAGCAATGCAATATGCCTTTATATACAAGCACATGGTCTAACTAGTGGTCACTCAACATCCTTGGCTTTTATACCTGAGTGTAAATTCGATTCATCTGCCATCTCATTATTACGCAAATTATGAGACAGCAACGACACACCCACAATAAATTCGAGTGTTAATAAGACAGACTATTCGGCTAGCTCACCGCCAATTATTTAAAATCCGCCGCACTATGTCGCTCAACAACACGCTCCTCTTCCGGCCCCCACGCCCTATTCACTCTGCGCCCGCGCTTAACAGCTGGCCGCTCAGCAATCTGATTAGCCCAGCGCAGCACATTGGTATACGAGGCAACATCAAGAAACTCCGCAGCCTCATAGAGATGTCCCTGCACCAGCGCGCCATACCAAGGGAAAGTGGCGATATCTGCAATGCTGTAATCGTCGCCACATAGATAGGTGTTTTGCGAAAGATGCTTATCTAGCACATCTAATTGACGCTTAACTTCCATGGTATAGCGATCAATAGGGTACTGGTATTTTTCTGGCGCGTAAGCGTAAAAATGGCCAAAGCCGCCACCCAAAAACGGTGCACTACCCTGCTGCCACATAAGCCATGATTGGCAAGCCGCGCGTGTCGCAGCGTCTTTTGGGTAGAGAGCATCAAACTTCTCTGCCAAATACAGCACTATCGCCGCCGACTCAAAAATACGAATAGGTGGGTTGACGCTACGATCTTGCAAGGCAGGAATCTTGGAATTGGGGTTAATATCCACAAAGCCACTACCGAACTGCTCACCTTCACTAATATTAATGGTGTAAGCGTCATACTCTGCCCCGCTAATACCCAGCTCCAACAGCTCTTCTAACATCACGGTGACTTTCACACCATTTGGCGTTGCCAATGAATGCAGTTGTAAATCGTGCTTACCTACCGGCAGCACCTTCTCATGAGTCGCACCCGATATCGGCCGATTGATATTACTGAATTTACCACCGCTTTGATTATCCCACTTCCACACCGTTGGCGGCGTATAGCTATTCGAATCTGACATTAATAAGCACTCCTAATATTTCGACATAAACTCAATTAATAGGCTGCAATCTGCTCACACCCAAGCATTACTAAGACGCCGCTTGGTTACGGCTGTTACATTTCAGCTAAGCCTTGCGATAGACACCGCACAACATATCATCACTCCGCCGCACTCGCCGCAGGCAAAACCTCAAGCGCTTTATTTTTCCGCCAAAACCCCTGATGAATTGCCAGCGCCAATAGAATGAGACCGGCGCCCACCAACATTGCCACAGAAACAACTTCATCTGCCAGCATAACACCCAAGAGTATTGCCATAATTGGGGTGATAAACGGAATCAACGATACCGTCTCCACCGCCATATGTTTCAATATCGAATAATAGGCAACAAAACCGACTAAGGACGCAAAAAGCGACAGGTATAACAACGACCCCAACGACAGCGGACTAATATGAACTGGCTCGATCCCGAATATAAACACCCAGCTCAAGCCCAGCCCCGGCAATGCGAAGGCCATCGCGCCTAAAGCCTGTTCTAAGGGATCTACCGACATAGTCGCATTGAGCTTTTTCACCCACAGTGCACTCGCCGAGAACAATATATTTGATAGCAACATAAGGCCAACACCAATATAGCTCTCGCCGGTCACCGTCATGTCGTCTAGCACAATACAAACTAGGCCTAAGCTTGCCAGCACGATTGCAAACACCTTACGCGGCTGTAACAGACTCTCACCGAGAATAGGTCTCGCAAGCACCGCGGTAAAAAAGGGCGTCAAACCAAACAACAGGGCTATCAAGCCCGAAGACAAGTATCCCGCCGCGAAGTAGACCAAGGCCATATTTGGAAACAGGCTGATCGAAGCTGCAAAATACAATTTCCAATGACGACGAATGGACAGCCCCGCAAAACCGCCAAGCGTACAAATAACACTACCCACTGCAAACGCCAGCGCAATCCGCAGGGTAAGACCCGCAATAGGCGCGAGGGAATCGCCGCCCAGCTTTATAGCCAGTGGCGTGGTGGCCCAAATAAATATGACCAACACATAGGTCAACCGTACAAGCATGATCGTCTACCTGAATACTTGCCGAGACAGTTATCTGTGGTCTTTAACGAAAAAGGCCGCAGAGGATGGGTCTGCGGCCTTTGAGAAATTTTGCGTTTTTACATCAATGCATCATTTTTCTGCCGCACGCCACACCACCCAGCGCAATGCAATATTGCGTTTGGCTGCGGCAAACATGACAGAACAAATAGAATACATAGTAATTAGCTTTTCATTTTTAAACGTGAATACCGCTCGACTATAGGAGAAGAGCAAGTCACTGCGCAAGCTTTTCTTAAGCAAAAAAATCGGTATAAATCGGCAAACCAGAAATTCTAGTACCGGAAACAGCACTACGCAGGCCGAAAAATACGCCTCAGGTTAGCTTTATCTCGGCCCACTAAATTATATTAAAGGTCTTCAAGACGGTTAGCCGAATGCGCCATTAACATTAATTGGTGTTCTTCCAACTCCACTAACTGTTCCAGCATATCGGCCGCAGGTGTCGCGCCGCAGCGGCTTAGTAGATGGCTAAACAGCGCAATCAATTGTCCATGAATTTCCCGCACCTCATCCATGAGTTCAATTGCACTAAAGCTCGCCCAGCGCTCATCTTTAGTTGACGTATCCGGCAAAGGTTGTTGATTCAAAAACTCAGTACACCACGTACCCAATGCATTTTCGCTCTCCACATGATCAAAAGCCGCCACCGTTTTAGCAAGCTGACGTTCATGGTCGGCAATATAACCACTAAGCATTTTGGCGCGCTCATCCGTAGATGACGCTACGCTAGCTTCAATAAAACCAGCTAAGTTACTATGAAATTTACTTGACCACGCAACGACGTCACCAATTGTTTCAATATTCATATTCGCTTCCCTCTTGATTGCTAATTCGTCGTTCAATGAGTATTGCTGCTAATTGTGACAGGCAAATATGCCCAGATACTCACCAGAATTATTTATGCGCAGCTAAGATCCGCTGATAAGCAGAGAGCCAGTGTTTTTCAGGAGGGATAATTTTTTTGATAGGTCGCAGGCCCCATGGCCTCAATCTGCAGATCAATCATTTTGTAAAATGCCGGCAGAATGGCTGAGTAGTCTTGCTCTGGCGACAAACTATTAAGCGCCGCTACCGCCGCCTCAATAGTCGACAAGCCATCCTCTCTTGGCGACTTTCTGATTTTATATTGCGAGGCCATTTCTGACTGAATCGCCATACACGGCAATTCGCTCAGCCACGGATTCAAGTGTATCAACCGCGCAACCTTGCGCCACGTGCCATCTAGTAGAATGAGATTTTTGAATTTCTTACTTAATACTAGCTCAGTAGTGAGCACATCATCCGAGGGGAACACCAGCAAAGTATCTTCTCGCCATGTTGGCCCAACAAGCGCATCGGGATCAAAATGATCACCCACAATGCGAATTGCACCAGCAATCGATTTTTCTAATATTGGCGCCGAAGAAAGTGCATGTTTAGCTTCTTTTACATCCTGTAAAATGACCACTCGATAAGGGCAACTCATTGTCACTATTACATCACATAAACAGGTTTTTAAAGGTCGCTCACAATTAGCACAGACAGCGCGCTTTATCATACTGTTACCTATAAAAATAAGAGAACAAACCTACCCACTTACATATAGAAAAAATAACCTAATGAAGGAGATTCTTGCTATCTTACACATGATTAAAACGTCGAGCATTTGAACCTAAAATAACAAATCTTCACTAGAGTTCTTTATTTTTCATCGCAGAATAGCGAAATCTATCATCACTCAAACACTAAAAATCAACCTATAATTTTTACTCAAACACAGGAAGTTAATACCTACACCTTATCGACACTTACTACTAATTTCCCAATGTTTCCACCAGTTACCAGCAGTTTTAAGGCGGACGGCGCATTTTCCAACCCCGTTACAAGGTGATTCTTATTGATCAATTTCCCAGCGAGCAACCACTCTTCCATTACTGGTAATATCTCTGGAATTTGATCAATATAATCTAGTATTAAAAAACCTTCCATGCGCAAACGTTTAGATGTAACAAGTGGCAAATTTTTCACGCCATATTGCTCGGCCTGCCCATATTGAGAAACACTACCTGACGCGACAATCCGGCCGTTGATACACATATTGGGTAGCGCGGCATCTAAGATCTCACCACCCACATTATCAAAGAAAACATCAACACCTTCAGGTATTAGTTCACCTATAGCCAGTTGCAAGCTCTGCTCTGCTTTATAATCGACAACACCATCTAGATTAAGAGTATTTTTTAAGAATTGACACTTCTTAGCGCCGCCCGCTATACCATATACTTTTGCACCGGCTGCTTTAGCAAATTGCGCGGCCATAATACCAGTTGCCCCTGCAGCCCCACTGATCAGAATTCGCTCTCCGGCCTTAACCTTCCCAATTTTTATTAATCCAACATAGGCGGACCAACCAGTCACGCCCAATGTTCCCACGTAAGCATCTAGTGGGAGTGCAGGATTAGGTCGAATTTTCATTGTAATTTTATCGCTTAATAGCGCGTCACCATCAACTACTGCGTAATCAGACCAGCCCTGTAGTGTTAATATATATTCACCTTCAAAAAAATCAGGGTGGGATGATGATTCAATACGTGCAATTATATTACCCCGCATAATTTCGCCAAGCTGCAATTGCGGCAGGTAATCCTCCTTGTCGCTTAGCCATAGTAAATTGGAGGCATCTAGCGACAGTAGGCACGTCTTAATTAATACCTGCCCTTGCTTTAGCTCCGGAATATCACGAGATTCCCAGCGCAATTCCGTACCGTCAAGACCATCACGTAAATAGTGATCAATTATCCAGCTATGTATTTTATTTGGCAGTGCCATTATCGATACCTCTACATCCTAATTATTTTTAAACTCACTTTGTACACGCGACATCTTAGTTCACTAATTGTCAGTAATTCTTGATTTCCCTTATTCAAAACTCTCATATTATCGCTCCGACAATCCGCACCAGAAGCATTACGCCACTTATCGAACACACCATCGCCTCTATCGCAAGCCAAGCGTATCATCCATTTTCATCTGGGCCGTATAATCAATGCTGGCATTCGCATTGAGATCAATGTTTTTACCTACTATTTATCATAGATAGTGCTGTTGCTAATTTTATCGTTCGTATATCAACTGGCTTCATATCAATCTAATTAATTGAAATACTCAACTCTATTTTCTCCGCGTTGTTTTTCTCGGTTTTTTGGCCGGCTTAGACACCTCAGATCGCACTGTCGCATTATCGATCCAGAACAGAGCGTCCAAGTAATTTACGTAGCGATTTAAATATAGCGGTGACAAATCTCGCATTGCGGTTAGCGATTTTAATGCCAGCATCTGCGGGTTCAGCGGCCCTGGGCTTTCTGGCCCTTGCTGAATAGCTATTTCAACCCGCCTTTCTATAGCGCGGCGCTGCTGAAACACCTGCATTTTTTGACTG
>JAGPVP010000049.1 GCA_018066965.1 Zhongshania sp.
GCGACGACGTCAAAGGTCGCGCTGCATGCTTTGGTCGGATATGGCGGCGACGAGCCAGATGCAGACATTGTTCGTCAGCAGTTAAGCGTTGCCGATGGGTTTCGCGTGGATTTGTATGCGACTGGTCTTGGTAAGATTCGGTTCATGCATTTGACCGCGGCGGGCGATATTTTGCTTAGCCGCCCTCGCAGTGGCGAGGTGTTGATCTTAAAGGCCGACGGCAACGGTGATGGATCGCCAGATGATATTCATGTGTTGTTAAGTGGGCTGACGCGGCCCCACGGTATGGATTATGTTGATGGCTGGCTGTATATCGCAGAGTCCGATGGGGTCGGTAAAGTTGCCTTTGATGTTGAGTCTGGCGAGGTCAGCGGTGATTACACGAGGGTTTTGACGGGGCTGGGTGATAAAGGCAACCATTGGACGAAGACGATACGCGCCGGTGCTGATGGGTGGTTGTATTTAAGCTCTGGCTCAACGTGTAATGTCTGTGAGGAAGAGGATATTCAACGCGCTAGCATTATGCGTTTTAAGCCGGATGGTAGTGAGCTAGCCGTATATGCAAGGGGCTTACGCAATAGCGTTGGAATGGATTGGGCGCCGTGGAGCAATGCACTGTTTGCGACGGATAATGGTCGGGATTTGCTGGGTGATGATTTTCCGCCCTGTGAGTTGAATAAGGTTGTGGACGGTGGTTTTTACGGTTGGCCCTATATTAATGCATCGACTCCCGATCCTGATTTTGGTGCAAAGCTGCCGAGTGACTTGCCTGCGAATCGGCCACCAGCACATGAATTTAAGGCTCACAACGCGCCCTTGGGTATTCGCTTTTTACGGCACAGCAAGTTAGCGGGTTATGAGCGTAGCGCATTAGTTGCCCTGCACGGTTCGTGGAACCGCAGTGTGCCAGATGGTTATAAAGTGGTGGCGCTGCAATGGCAGCCAGACGGCACTATTATAGAAAGCGATTTCGTCACTGGCTTTTTACAAAACGGAAAATTACTGGGGCGTCCGGTTGATGTTACTGAGGCCAGCGATGGCAGTATTTATATTTCAGATGATTACTCTGGTTCAATCTATCGTGTAACACCTGCTGACGGTCTAGCGTCTTCATTTACGCTGCCCGTCGCTGTGAGTGCGCCAGATGAGAATGTGGGCGTGTTGGATGCTTACGATGTAAAAAAACGAGCAGCGTTAGCCTTGCAAGGTAAGGCGCTTTATCAGCAATTTCATTGTGCAGGCTGCCATGAGGAGCAGGCGGGGAATGCGCTGACGGCATTGCATGAGCGTTACAATGCCGCGAGTTTGACGGATTTCTTTAGCGCGCCTACGCCACCTATGCCGGCTTTCCCGCTGAACGCAGAGCAGCGGGAAGCCTTAGCCGTTTATTTGTTTGATAAGGAGTTAAACGCAGCAAAGTAAGTTTTGCTGATTAGTCGTTTGCTGCATCGGTTTCTACTCGCCTAACAATGGTTTGTAAGTCGCTGCGGCGATCAAACATTCGGTCGGTGTACATATTGAGCAGGCCGCGTAGGGCCGCCAGCGGCGCCCAACGATTTGGTACAATAATGCGTGGTGCGCGTTTGCCTAATCCCCGAGCAACGGCGGAGGCAACGACTTCTGGCGTGATTAACTGTCGCAGCGGAGCGGGGAATGCTTTTTCAATTAACTCAGACGCATTGGCGTTAGCGCCAAAGGCAACACGGGTCATTGGGGTTTTTATCCATCCCGGATATAGCACGCTGGCAGTGGCGCCAGTGCCAGCCAGTTCGGCTCGCAGGCTGCGGCCAAAACTTTCAACACCGGCTTTAGACATGGCATAGGGTGCGTTGATTACGCCATTGGCAAAGGCGTAAAGCGATGAAGTCACTAATACCTGCCCCTCGGCTTTGATCACTTCTGGTAATGCCGCCCGCACTGTCCGCCACACACCGAGCAGGTCAATTTCAATAATACGTTCAAACTCTATTTCGTCTGCGGTGGCAATGGTTTTGGGTGTTTGCCACGCTACGCCGGCATTGGCAAATACAATATCAATGCGACCAAATTTTTTGATGATGTTGGCGACGACCTGTTTGGTCGCGTCCATGTCTGTTACATCGAGGATTTGAAGCAGGACTCGATCTGCGTCGAACTCTGAGGCTAGTTTTTCAAGTGCGTCGGCGCCAAGGTCGGCAAGTACCACACTAGCTCCGCGACGATAAAATTCTCTAGCGCAGGCTGCGCCAATACCGCCAGCCGCACCGGTAATAAAAACAACTTTTTTATTAAAATCGAAGTTTGTCATGATGATATTCCGTCGCCGCGATTGCGGTGTATGTGGACTATTTAAATCAAATAACAGTGCGATTATTTTTTGTTGGCAAAGGCCATGGCCTTGCGCACGTTTTCGTCTTTAAAGCCGATACTTTCAATAAACTTGCGCAGCAGCCCGGGGGCGTTCGCGATGAGTCGATTGACTCGTGGCACGGTGACAATTTCGGCGCGGCTCTCGATGGCATTGACTGCAGCGGCAACTACATCGTCTAAGCCCACCGTTTTAAAGGGGAATTTTTGGTGGCTTCCCCATAACGCGCTGCCAGCGGCATTGTCAGAAATATTATCTAGCAAAGGTGTTTTGAAAAACGTGGGATGCAAGGTGCCAACGTCGACACCGTGTTGGCGAACTTCAAGGCGCACGCTATTACAAAGCGCCCATACACCGGCTTTGCTGGCGGTATAAGACGCTTGCAGTGGTGAATGCACAAATGCAGCCATAGACGACACCGCAAATAAATAACCGCGACTGGCTTTTACATGGGGTAGGGCTGCGCGAAACGTGCGCCACACACCATTCAGATTGATATCAATCACGCGTTCAAAATTATCGCCACCTTCAGCGCTGAGTGGTTCAATTAAATCGACCCCCGCGTTGGCAATGACCACATCTATGTGGCCAAAATACTCTGCCGCTGAGTTCATGGCGCTTCGCAAACTATCAACGTCACAAACATTGGCGTGCCACGTTTTTGCTCGCAGCGTGTCTGGGTAGTACTCAAGTTGTGCGGCGAGGGCGGTGTGGTCAATGTCGAAAAGGGCGAGCTTGGCGCCGCGTTGATACAGTGCCTTACATAGCGCGTCACCAAAGCCGCCGCTGGCGCCCGTAATGGCGATGACTTTATCGGTTAGTGGGTACTTGCTCACAGCTTAAGCCCGCGCGCGTTTTGCAGAGCATCTTGGTAGAACGCTAATTGGTCGGCAATGCCGAGGTCGAAGTCTTTGCCGGTGTAAATGTCAAAGTGGCCGATGTCATACTGTTTCAGTGTTGCGGTATTTTTCATGCGCTTGGCCATTTTGATTGCTGATTTAGCCGGTGCGACTGTGTCTTTGTTGCAGACTTGAATGAGGGCAGGGCAGCAGATTTTTTTGGCTTTGCTAATGGGGCGATATAAAGACAATACCAATACCGTGCGGGCGCTCATTTCATTGCGCCAACCGGGATTGGTGATAGCGTGATAGCCGCTGAGCGCGTCGTGGCTTGTCATGGCGGCAAGTTCGCCGGGTTTCGCGATAAGTGGAATATAAAGTGGGCTCATTCCGACAGTGGCGCGTGCTTGATCAATGAGTCCACAACTGCTGAGTTTACTTAAGTGGACTGGGCCGGCGTATTTTAAAATTTCTAAACTTGCGGCGCGGCCGTCAACCATTGGCCCTTGGGCAGACACCGCCACAAGGCGTTTATCTTCGGCGGCGATACTGAGGACATGACCGCCCGAGAACGAGGTCCCCCATAAAATAATCTGTTCTGGGTTCACACCGTCTAATTGGCGCGCAAAGCCGATAGCGGCGCGCCAGTCGTCAAGTTGATAGCTGACTTTTAATAATTGCCGGGGCTGACCATCGCTATCGCCAAAGTAGCGATAATCAAAAACTACGACATGATAGCCTTCGGCAGCGAAGCGTTCTGCGTAGGGAGCAAGGCCGCATTCGCGGGTGCCACCCAAACCATGGGCCATAACAATGCAGGCGCTGCTTGTTTGGTCTGACTGGCTAGGGTAATGCCATGCGCTACAGCGCGTGCCGTCACTGTCAAATTCCACGTCAAAACGTGTGGGGGTGCTGTGTGTTGCCATATTGCCTCTCCATCCCTAATTATTATTTGAGGCCTTGCATAGTATGGTTTTACTGCGGCAGCCGTACTGCAATGTGGCTGCTTAATTATGCAAAGTCTTGCTTACTCGCTTAGCTATAATGCACTTATTCGTCGGAATACCCTGCACTTTGTTTAGGTTTAATATAGCGTGGCGTTTGTACGCCTTGGGCAGCGCAGGTGTCATGCAAGGTTTGTTCGATCCATCCCGCATCCATAATATTGAGGAAATTACCCCCACCGTCAAAGTTGATGTTCGCGCCTGACACAACCATAAAGCCATCTGCGCCACCGCCGTCTTCGGGGCAATGGAAGGTATGTATAGAACCGCCCGGCTCATATAAGTAGCTACCTGCGGTTTGTTTTTGGTCGGGGTATTCCACGTAGTGCCAGCAGCCAGCCAAGGTATAGAAGTGCACGGTGCCCGTATGGAAATGCATGGGTAGGGTGACGCCCGGAGCAAATTTAACCCGCAGAACCCATAGGCCATTTTCGGTATCCAGAAATAAGGGATTAATCGTTAATCCGGGAATTGCGTCGCTCACGGGCGGTTGCGTGTTGGTGTCGATGGTTAGCAGGGTATCTTGGTGGTTTACCGAGGTTGGCAGGCTCATGGGCGTCTCCGCATTATTATGTGATTAAGAGATGGCTACAATATAGGCGGGGGTCGCGCCACTTGCTTGACTTATTGCGAACAATAGTTGATGTTTTACGAATATCATTTTTTGGGGCTGCCTTGGTATGTCGCTGATTCGTAGCGGTGCAATTGCTGGATTTTCTGAGCTGGTAAATAGTTACGGCGCTAATCCGGTGGGCTTATTGGCAGGTGTCGGTTTGACGAGCGCGCAGCTTCGCGATCCCAATAATTATATTGCCTATAGTCAGGTGGCCGACTTATTGGAACTGGCGGCGGAATCGTGTCAGCAAATGTTATTTGGCCTACAGCTGGCCCAGCGCCAAACCTCAACGGTATTGGGTGATATTGCCTTAGGCTGGTCGCAGCAGCCGACCATGCAGGCGGCAATCGATAAGGCCTGCCAGCAGCTTTATTTGCATGTGCGGGGCTTGGAGCTGCAGCAGCGAGTGGAAGGTGGCATGCTGCGATTTGAGTTTGCATTCATGTTG
Organism: Zhongshania sp.; assembly: GCA_018066965.1. Classification (GTDB taxonomy): domain Bacteria; phylum Pseudomonadota; class Gammaproteobacteria; order Pseudomonadales; family Spongiibacteraceae; genus Spongiibacter. The sequence goes on from JAGPVP010000049.1 coordinate 5,255, forward strand.
GATAGCAATCGCGGTATTCAGCAGCTCATTCAGTTAAGTTATGGGCATCTATGTAATTTCATCGACGAATTGGTCGGCGCGGATAGCCGCGAATTACAGCTGTCGCTGCACCAATCGGCGGGTAAGCAAGACCTTGCTTCGCTGCTGCCACGCTATGCGTCGAGATTGGTGTTTGATGGCGCTGATAACTTTGTCCGGGTGCCACTGCGATGGGGCGCGCGTAAACCCCATGTTGACACCGCGTCACTGGCCGAGCATTTTCGTCATTATGTAAATAACCTTGAGCAGAGCTATCCCGATAGCGTGACAGATAGAATTAAAAGCGTGCTTGGGCAATTATTGCGTAGTGGGGATTGCAGCTTGGCGAGGGTGGCGGCAATCTTAGGCGTTCAGCCACGGGTATTACAAAAGCGACTTGCCGCCCAAGGGGCTGGCTACTCGCAGTTGCTACGAGAAACACGTCAGCAAATCGCCGAGCAATACTTAGCAAACAACGCCATGTCAGTAACGGATTTAGCCTTGAATCTAGGCTATGCCGAAGTTGCCGTATTCAGCCGTCATTTTAAACAGTGGACGGGTTTGTCACCGCGACAGTGGCAGCAGCGGTATATTGCTACGCGCTAGGAGTCTTTCTGTATTGTGGAAGGCGTTGACTCACAAGTCTGTAAAATGGATAGTTGATGGAGTTTAGTGAATTGGCGCGGAATGTGCTGTTTCTAAAAATGTGTATTTTAAAAAAGCTACGGAGTGGGCGATGAAGTCGGTATTTATATTAGTGGTAACTGTGTTTTTAATTGCCTGTGCGGGCAATGAAACGGTGGTCTATTCCAACGGTTTCAGTTTTGCGAAATACGATTACGTCGTAATTGAACGCGACGATAACAGCGCCGCCTACGGTTTGGATGTGAAGTTTGGCAATGTAATTTCAGATTACCACTTAGCCGTGATGGGCTCTAAAGAATACGACAACCTGCTGTATGCCCAAAAGAAGCGGGTATTGGGTGCGCGGGTGTCGATGAGTGGTGACAGCGATCGTATCGTCATGGGTGTCGCGTTTCAGGACTACATCACTGGGCGTACCGTGGCGAATATGGGGTCTAGCGAAAAAGGTGATTTGTTCGATAAAAACGACCGCGAAGATGTTTTCCTGTTGGTAATGAGATCGGTCGCCACCGCCATTAATGCCGACCGGCAGCAAGCGCTTACTGCAGGCGCGCCGCAAATTACTGCACCGCGTGTTGCCCCTGCGCCGGTTGCTGAAGTCCCGCAAAACACTCCACAGGATGATAGCCCCGAGTCTAGGCCTTATACCTTAACACCTGATTTTTCTGAGTAGCTGTTTTGCAATCGATTTAGGTAGCTGGAAGCTGTGTTTTTGAATACCGATAAAGTGCTGATTTACTTGTGGTTTGCTATTTTGCTGTTGTTTTTCATTGTGCCGATGGTAAAAAGATATCGAAAAGTTAAACGATTTAATTGTAGCGATGAGTATATGGATGGTCAGGCGTCGTGGATGGCAGCTCCCATTACAATGAAATATCCGGGCAGTGCAAGACAAAAGAAAATCGAGGGTTCGGTTATCGTTGAAATTGAATTTAATAAAAGCTGTGATTATGTTGGCGCTAAATTATTACAATCTTCCGGTAGCCAAGCCTTAGATGAGTCGGTGTTGACTGCTGTGGCGGCGGCGAAGTTACTCCCCAATAAAGAGCTAGTTCAGCAGTGGAAGGTCACCTTTAAACTAGAAGTGCCGTCAGTTATGCCGCAATTGTGATTACTCTAGTTTGAAGGTGATTTTGATTTTTTGATTACTCTCTTTTCCCTCCAGCAATGTGGTTTTTTTCAAACCATCTAATGCGGCATTGTCTAATACTTCTGTGGCGGACTGTATTATTTTCCAGCTTGTAAGCTGGCCGCTGTTATCAAACTGAAGATCAAAAATGGATGAGCCCTCGATTTTCTTTTGTCTTGCACTGCCTGGGTAGTGAATAGTGATAGGTTCTTGCATCCATGAAGCTTTCACAGACATTATTTGGTCGCGAATAAACAGGCCGCTGTTGTCGACGGCTCGGAGTAGTGCCAGTAGCCCAATACAGCATAATGTAATAGCAATAAATTTGGCGTCGATTAATACGGGCTTAACAATATTCGAGTCTTTGCGCCAAATATCTTCAGACTTTATATAAAAGTATAAAACACATAAAACCCCGAGATAGCCGACGAATATATTGATAGATAATGTAAACACGCTCTCTAAAGCACACTGGCAATCGACATAGTTATCAAATAGCCAATATGCGCCGACAATGGCGAACCACAGTGAAAATAATTTCCAGAAAAGTCGGACAACGATCGTTAATGAATTCCCGAAAAGGAATATTCCCGTAGCCGTAATGATTAAGGTGAGGGCATAGAGCAAAGAGTTAAGGTCTGTAGTGCCTGCCTCTCCAGATGCGATGATCGCGTCGATTTTGAGGTAGGCGGTATAAGCAATGAATGCCGCATAGAGATTCAGTAGTTTTCTTGCGGGTATCGGCTCGCTGTTATTCACTTGCTCGCCTTTAGTCCACTTATCCATGCAAAATCTCCTTCAAGCTAGTGTGAGGAAAATCCACTTTTCGCTCTAGCTATTAATTGGAGGAGATTACTAGAAACGCAAGGATTTTGGTGTAATCGTGGCTGATTATTTGAGAGGCTAGCGGCACTTTTTTGCTAGGCGCAAAGAAATAACCTTATTCTGACGCCTTTAAAAATTCGATTACATCTTGTTCTGCAGTTTCGACCGCTTCGTCGCCATACGCCTTTCTAAAGCCATATGTTTAAGCATCACGCGCAATAGTCCCGTATGGGTGTTTGGTTCACGTCCTTCTGCAAGATCAATTATTTGTCGGTAATACCATTGAGTGGCGGCGCCAAAATTAAGCGTGCGAATTTTTTGATTACTGCTTTTTGGGCCGAACCATCCTGTGCCAAGACGTAGTTCTTTCTCCCAATTGGGTAGGCTAGCTTGTTGACCTTCGAGCAGTGCTCGTATATCTGGCTGTGAACATAGTGGCCGACCAATACCGATGACATCTAATGCACCACTGTCTAGAGCAGCTTGCATCGCAGCGTGACTGCGAAAGCCGCCGGTAATGGCTAGTGGGATGTTGGTTACTTTGCGAATACCTTCAGCGTATTTGAGGAAATAGGCTTCGCGATGTTGGCTAGATTCGGCACTCGCCTTATCTGTTTCGTCGCCCATTAGTGCTAGTTTCTCGTAGGTGCCGCCGGATATTTCCAATAAATCGATACCCGCTTCAGACAGCCATTGAGTGACCTGCAAACTGTCTTCGTGACTAAACCCGCCTTTAGAAAAATCTGCAGAGTTTAGCTTTACCGAGATGGCGAGGTGGGGGCCGATGGCTTCGCGCACTGCCGCGACGGTCTCAAGAAGGAAGCGTGCACGGTTTTCAAGGCTACCACCCCATTGATCGCTGCGAGTATTGGCGAGGGGAGATAAAAATTGACTGATGAGGTAGCCGTGGGCGGCGTGTATTTGAACGCCGGTAAATCCTGCTACTTTTGCGCTGGCGGCCACTTTGGCGTAGCGGTTGATGGTTTGCTTAATATCGATTTCGGTCATTGGCTGGGGCCTGCCAAACATACCGATCAGGTCGATGCCAACGTCTGAAGGTGCAAGCGGCCTAGCTGATACCTGCCGTTGGCACTGGCGTCCAGGATGATTTATTTGCATCCACAGCTGATTATTTGCCGATGTGCCGGCCTTTGCCCAGTCTTGTAGAGCAGCTTCGCCGCCATTGCCGTCAATCACGACGTTGCCGGGGCGCTCAAGAAAACGACGATCAATCATCACATTGCCGGTCACCAAGGTGCCAGTTCCGCCTTCGGCCCAGCATTTATACAAATTCGATAAGCGCGGTGTGGCTTGGTCGTTGAGGTTGGCAAGACCTTCGGTCATCGCAGATTTTAACAGGCGATTTGGCAATACTGCGCCGCAGGGTAAAGTTAATGGATCGTTTAGGCTTGGCATTGAGAGAGTTTGTCCTAGGGATTGTTATTATAAAGCCATGTATTGCACGGGTGGCGCGTTGGGGCACAGTAGCGAGTATTGAGAAATTAATATTGCCCTACTGCGCCATAATTTGCGTATGCTGCCGATATATACACGGTTTTAATGAAGAGGATGTATGGCAATGTTTGATTTACTCAGTTCGGTGATGGCGAGTTCGGCGCGTGCTTGGCGTGGTGCGGCTGCATTCAGTGGTGCAAAAACTAAACAGCCTGAGCAAATGTTGGTGCTCTACGATATTGAGGCTTGCCCATACTGCCGCTTGGTTAGAGAGGTCCTGAGTGAGTTAGATTTAGATGCGCTAATTTACCCTTGTCCTGTGGGCGGCATGCGCTTTCGGCCAGATGCCTTGGATATTAGTGGTGTTAGTCAGTTTCCCTTATTGCTCGATCTTAATACCGGTGATCAACTTTTAGAGTCGGCTGATATTATCGATCACCTCTATAAACATTACGGTAATGCGAGTCGCAGCGCATCTAGGGGGTTGCGACGTCAGCTCGCGGTATCTACTTCCATGGCGGCCACCGCTGCGCGTTCGGTTGGCGGTGTGCGTGGTATGAATGCGACGCCGTCGATCTCAGCTCAACAACCTCTAGAGCTGTTTAGTTTTGAGGCTAGTCCCTATTCACGGCCGGTGCGGGAACTGCTGACCGAGCTAGAAATTCCCTACCGTTTACGTAATTTTGCCAAGTCGCGCTGGCAGGAAATGGGCCCGCCGGTCGTCCGTTCACGCTGGTTTCCTGATGCACCCATTACCAGCCCAAACCGGCTGCGGATGCGTGAGTTAACCGGCCGCTCGCAGGTGCCGTATCTAATTGACCCCAATACTGGCGTGAGCATGTTTGAGTCAGTTGATATCATGGTGTATCTAAAAGACACCTACGGGAGTAAGTGAGCAAAGACTGGCGCGCCGCTATCTGGCCGCTAATCCTTGAAGTTACCGGTAAAATAGCGATAATTGAGCGCAAAAAGTAGGTGTGCCATATTGGTTTGGCAAAACCTCTATTTGACCGTAGTTATTTCCGCTAATCAGATTTTCCCGTCTGGCAGTGCAAAAATTTACGTTGATCTATTCTCGCGCCGCGTTGGCAACGTGGTTTTGCCCTCGTTAAGGATGTTATGAAGCCCATTCCGGTAACAAGCTCTCGGCTACAGCGCGTCTTGCTTGATTTAGCGGTGGTGGACGGTGAGCTGAGTCATATCCAGTTTGCCGACAAGCTGGGGGAGTTGATTAGCTTATCCGACGCTATTGTCTTGGCTGAGTCCTTGCGGGGCTTAAAGAAAAGACCGTTTACAGCTGTCGATAGTAATGACGATGCCAATACGGTGTTTCTGCAAGCCCGTGCGGAGATGCTGGAGTTTATCGTTAATAGCTTTGTGCTAGAGGGCGATGAGCCGCAAGCAGGTGCATCGCCCTTTATATTGCCAAGACCAAACCGCGACACCTTAGATGATCCCAACGCCGGTTTTGTCGCCTACCAGCGTTTTTACTCGTTGCACCAAAGCGAAATGGATCATCGCGTGGTGACTTTACGGCGGCAATTGCAGCAGATTATGACGGGGCGCTCGCCTGAGCTTGCCCAGTTGGCAGCGCTAGATAACAGTATGGCTGATACCATGGCAGATTTTAGCCGCCGTGTTTTCGCTGGTATTCCACATTTGCTGGCAAAGCGTTTTTACTATTTAAATCAGCAATATCGAGCTGAGAATGAATCGACAAATTTAGTAGCCGATGACGCCAGCTGTTGGCTGCAAAAAGACGGTTGGCTAGATCGTTTTATCCGCGAGATGCAGGCGGTTTTACTCGCCGAACTAGAATTGCGACTGATGCCGGTGATCGGCATGTTAGAAGCAGTAGAATTTGAAGTAGAGAAGACACAATGACAAGAATGATATCGATAGCTGCGTTTGCCATAGGCGCTGTAGTGGTGGTGTGGATGGCGTCGGCGTTTGTGAGCAGCAATGTGCTGGCGCTGAGCGTAACCATACTGATTGCAGCGGCTTATACGGTTGGCTTTGCAGAGTTAGTGCGCTATCAGCAAGCTAGCGCGGCTTTGAGCGGCGCCTTATCAAGCGTTGATGATTCACTACAAGACTTAGACGCATGGTTGGCAAATATTCCAGACTCACTGCGCAATGCGGTTCGTCAGCGGGTTCAAGGGGAATATGTCGGTTTGCCGGCGCCAGTGCTCAGCCCGTATATTATCGGCCTGCTGGTGATGCTCGGTTTGCTAGGCACCTTTATTGGTATGGTCGCCACCTTAAAAGGCGCCGTGGTGGCGCTTGAGGGCACCAATGAATTAGAAGCCGTTCGCGCAGGTTTAGCTGCGCCGATTAAAGGCTTGGGTATGGCTTTTGCGACCTCGGTGGCGGGGGTGTGCGCGTCGGCGATGTTGGGTCTGATATCGACCTTAAGCCGTCGCGAGCGCTTGCAGGTGTCGCGGCAATTGGACACCAGTATGAGCACGGTATTTAAACCGTTTTCATTGAACCAGCAGCGTCGCCAAAGCTATCAAGCCATGCAATCACAGGCGGATGCGTTACCGGCGGTGGCACAGCAACTGTCGGTTTTGGCTGATCGCCTCGGGCAAATGGGTGATGAGCTGGCGGCGACCTTAACGCGTAATCAAGAGCAATTTCATGCCGCCGCGCAGAGCCAATATAAAGAGCTCGCCAATTCGGTGGACGCTTCGCTAAAACAAAGTCTTGCCGACAGCGGCCGTATTGCGGGCGAAAATATCGCGCCGGTTATTTCGACTTTCGTGAGCGATATTCGTGATGACTTAAAGAATAGTCAGCAGCATTTGCACACGACAGCCGAAAGCCATTTGCAGAGTTTGGGTGAGCGCTACGCAAATACCTCCAATGATTTTAAGCAAGCATGGCAGCAGGCGGTGACGGCGCAGCAAGCGGGTAGCGAGTCTTTGTTAGCGACGATGGATCAACGTTTTGCGAAGCTTGCCGAACAATTTGAAACCAGCTCACAATCTTTGGTTGGCAGCTTTAGCACCGTCAGCGACGACTGGGTGGCAAGGCAGCAGTCTGCCGAGCAGGAGCGCCTAGCCAATTGGTCAGCGGTATTTGATCAAAGCGCCGATTTACTGCGCAGCAATGCCGAGGCATTAAGTGTTAACGCTCGCAGCGGTACGCAAGAGTTAATGACCGAATTCACCAAGTTGTTATCAGCCTCAGAAGAGCTGGTGGTAGCGCGCGCTCAAAACGAAAGCGATTGGCTGGCAAGCTATCAGCAGCGAATGGGCGATATGACCGCCGCGATAAAGACAGAGTTGCAAAGCTTGCAGGTGTTGGAAGAGCAGCGCGGCGAAGCCGCGGTGAATCGTTTAAGCGAACTGCAAGCGGCGGTGGCTGAGCATTTAGCAGGTTTGGCGAATGCGCTTGAGGAGCCAATGGGACGCTTGATTGAATCCGCGTCTGAAACCCCGCGTATCGCAGCGGAAATAATGACCAAATTACGCGCAGAAATGAACGAGAATATTGAGCGCGATAATAGCTTATTGGACGAGCGTCGCGAGTTGATGATTCAGCTGAATGGCTTGTCTGAGTCGTTGCAAAGCTCGGCGGCAGGACAGCGCGAAGCGGTGGAAACTATTCTAAATAATTCATCAGGTTTACTCGCCGATATCAGTCAGCGTTTTGGTGACAATGTAGAGAAAGAATCAAGCAAGTTATCCGATATTGTGGCCCACTTTGAAGGCAGTAGCGCCGAGCTGGCGAGCTTGGGCGATGCCTTTGCAACAGCGGTGACGCAGTTTAGTGACGCCAATGGCGGGCTGATCGATACCCTATTAAAAGTTGAAGCGGGTTTGCAGGGCAGCGGTGAGCGCAGCGACGAGCAAATGGCATACTACGTTGCGCAGGCGCGGGAAATTATTGACCACAATATGTTGGCCCACCAAGAGATAATCAATCAGCTGCAAACTTTAAGTAATGGCGCAGTTGCGGCCAACGAGGAAGCGCAGGCGTGAGCATATCTGAAATAGATAATGGCTTAGATCAAGAGCCGCCAATTTGGGCCATCTTCGGCGATCTGATGACCGGCCTTGTTGGTGTGTTTGTTTTGTTGCTGGTGTGGGCCTTGGGCTTTCAGCTTGAGTTGTCGCAAAGCTTAGAAAAAGAAATACAAAAGCGTGAGGTGGCGGAGCAGCGTCGTCAGGCTTTAGAGGAAGCGCTTGCAGATCCTTTAGCTGCTGGCAGAGTTACTTTGCGCGACGGTAAAATTGGTATTAGCGGTAGCGTTTTATTCTCTTTGAATTCTGCTGAATTGCAGGACGAAGGCCGTGAGTTATTACATACCTTAAGGGCGCCGCTGCAAGTCTATCTTGGCGACAACGAGCAGCTGCTCATGGTGAGTGGTTTTACCGATGACTTGCCGATTCAAAAAGGCAATTTACACTTCCGTGATAATTGGGAGCTGTCTGCGCAGCGTGCGCTTACCGTTACCCGCGCACTGATCGACGAGGGCATGCCTGCTGATATGGTGTTTGCCGCTGCTTTTGGCGCCCAGCAACCGGTGATAGAAAACAGTGATAGCGATAGTCGCTCGCAAAATCGACGGGTAGAAATGGCGCCGGTGCCGCGTGTACAAAACTCAGAAGCACAGGTCCCGTAGGCGATGCTGCCGGAGCTACAGCAAGATTTAACGGCCTTGCGAGAAGCGAATGCACATCGCTTTGATCCCGCTCGTTTTCGGTTTATTGAATCTCTGCTTGAGCGGGCCGCGCATGCTCGCGCGCCGGTACAAGATATATTGCAAAACAAAGCTCATGTCGCTTTAAGTGCTTACCGTGCAGATCAACAAGCCGCCACCGAGAAAGTCACGTGTAAACCGAGCGCAGTTTATGCAAGCACCATAGCCAAGCTTATTGAATTACGGCAGGTGTTAGATCAAAAACAACCTGCTTTTAATTCGACGGCATCGGCCTTAGAGCGTCAGTTACAAGAACAAGAAAACCAGAGCTTGGCGGCTGCGGTGTATTCTGTTGACGCTTTGGCTGAGCAAGATCAAAAAGTGGCAGCAACAGGTCAAAAGCCTTTAAAAGCCAGTCAAAAAATGCAGGTGTTTCAGCAGCGCCGCGCTATAGAAAGGCGGGTTGAAATAGCTATTCAGCAAGGGCCAGAAAGCCCAGGGCCGCTGAACCCGCAGATGCTGGCATTAAAATCGCTAACCGCAATGCGAGATTT
>JAGPVP010000043.1 GCA_018066965.1 Zhongshania sp.
CGACACACACATACCCGCAGACCACCCCATCCACATTATTGGCCACTTCCCACTAGCTTGCGAAGTCGTCGCCGCCACCGACGCCGTTGCAACGGTGGGACAAACTTACTTAAACAATAAGGAGTTTCTAAAACGCTTCACTATTCTCGACTTTACTTCGGCAGACAAGTTAAGCGTGTGCTGCGCCCACCGACAGGAATTTGAATTATCTGCCCCCGCGACTGCGCTAGTTAAATTACTCGCGCAATAAAACGCTGATCTATCCACTAGCTATTCGAGTTAGTCCACTTACTACCTGACTGCGCTGGGGCGGCAAAAACGATGGCCAGAGCTGCTAAAAAAGCGGAAGGTCAAAAAATCGAAACTGATGGAAGTTGGTAGGTTTTTATACAGCATCAACGCCCGTATTTGGGGCGACTGAAGCAACGCGTAAGCCGTCCCAGCAGCGCAGCTTTTTTGCGCTGCGACAACATGCGCTTGTTAGGATTCACTACGCCACACCTATTGCGATTGAGATAAAAACAATTGCCTTTATCAGCCAGTAAAGTGTGAAACCAGCCCCGGTAAGTATCACTAAGCCAACCAATGCCAAAAGCCAATTTGGATATATGCGCTGCAAGTGTACTTGTATGAGTTGAGCTTGGCCCTCTGCACAACGGACGTTAGACAATACTGGAGACTGACTGTGACTCAGAAGCTGAATATTTATGTGCTCCTGCGACCCTAGGCTGGGAATTTTGATTATGTGCCTACCATCTGGAGTAGTTGATTCCGTGTATTCAAGCGCTGTTGAGAATTGAAAATGGTCTGGGCGCTGCTCATGAATGATTTCAATATTATGAGCTGGCAGACGACCGGTATTTTGTATTGTCAGTGAATCGGTTCGCAGAGCCACCTTTGGATCAGAAACATTAAACAGAAATGAGCCTGGAACCCAGTAGAGAAGTTTTGGCCTCGCTTGAAACCGCTGAAGTAATAGCCCAACAACCAAACTAACTAGGCCGGTTGCGATGTAGGGAATTAACTGATCCATAGCACCTTTCTCTTAAATCCTAACAGTTTTATTCAGACGACTCAGGCCATATATCACTTTGGCCCCCTTATCACGGAAGTAGCTTTTACGTTGATTGAAAAATTTTAGGGAATTCAATGATGTAGCGACCTCACCATTAGCGAGCGCCGGTCAAACGAAGACTACGTCCCTTTATTTCTGCCAAACATTCCTTTCCCTTGATCATATCGCGTTTTTTATAAATTTCAATAACTTAAGTAACGCTGCAATGTGTTAATGGGAAGTGCTCTCTTGTTCACGGGCCTTGACGACCCGATGGCAATACATATGCGTATTTATAAGCAGTATTATTTGGAGTTGTTATGGAAGACATTCGCCCTCTTATTTCGCCTAACTCAGGTCGTTTCCTCGACCAATTGCGCTTACACATCCGCCAAAAGGTCTGGCCTACCGGACAGAGCAAACTTACCTGCATTGGGTAAAACGGTTTATACGGCTTCATGGCCGAAAGCATCCAAAAGACCTTTGTATGCCTGATGTTGGGGCATTTCTAAGTCATTTAGCAGAACAGCGCAAATACCCAACGAATCGCCCTCAATGCCTTGGTTTATTTATATAAGCGGTTCTTGGGGCTAGATGTTGGTGATCCCGCGCTAGGCGCATCCCTGTGGTCTATAGCCGTGAGGAAATCTCAGCGATTCTTTCTAATCTTCGGGGTGCTCACCGTTTACAAGTTGAGCTGATGTACGGCTCTGGCTAAAGAAGGCACAGTCCTTTAAGTTATCGCTGCGCAGCCACCTACCTTCAATAGAACGCCGCACCGCAAACGGCGAACACCACAATAATAGCCATAATCGGCACACGCTTGCTGCGCAGCGCAATGAATCCCACCACGGCCAATAGAAGGGCAAACCAATCGTGGGGGGCACTACTCGCCACGGGGTTTATCCACGCCGCTGCCAGCATGCCAACGGCAACGGCATTAACACCGGCAATGGCCGCAACGATAAGGGGTCTGGTCGATAACTGCTGCCAAATCCCCCGGAATCCTGAAAGAAGCAAAAAGCCTGGGGCGAACACAGCCAGCGTGGCGATAAATGCATATAACAAGGCCGCGTCTGAACGTATAGCCGCACCAAGGTAGGCGCTGAGGGAAAACATGGGGCCCGGCACGGCCTGCGCGGCAGCGTAACCCAATAAAAACTGGTCTTTGCTCAAGGCCTCGCCAACTAAAGGCTCTAACAGCGGCAAGACCACATGACCGCCACCAAACACCAAGCTACCGGCTTTATAAAACGTCGCGAAGATACCCGCAGAAAAAATAAAACACACTGCGAATAGCAGCACGAAAACTGTAAGACAAGCCAGCAAGGTACGGTCTGTTTTAATACCAACAAGGTTCTGCGCTGGCTCGGCTCGCCACGCCATAACACCTGCGGCTAGCGCCATTAATGAGAACTGCCACAGGGGTGTCATGGCCCACGCCAACGTCGCCGTACTTAATACGGCCAATGCGATGGTTAGCGGTTGCCGACAAAACTGATTTGCCATGCCCCACACTGCATCGGCCACCACCGCCACCGCTAACAGCTTTAAGCCGCTAACAATACCGAATTGCAGAGTGCCTTCAGCAATGTTTAATTGCCAAACCGCGAGGCCATACATAAGAAGAAATGAAGGTAAGGTAAATCCGAGGAATGCCGCGATGCCCGCGGGAATACCACCACGCCGACAGGCGATAGCGTAGCCTAACTGACTAGAAGAGGGGCCAGGAAGAAATTGGCAGAGGGCAAGATCAGCAGCAAATTCTTGTTCACTTAGCCAAGCCTTTTGTTCTACAAATACTTTTCGGAAGTAACCGATATGTGCAGCAGGGCCGCCAAAACTAACGCAGCCCAAATAGAGGAATTGCAGAAAAACACGCCAGACCACGTTTACACTCTCAGCTCAAATAAGCGTGAAGAGTGTAAACGAAGCGTATTACGGTTTATAGCTTACCGCGTTTTTCTCTTGGCGCTGAAGGCTTAGTCGTTGTTTTTGCCTTCACTTTAGTCACAGGCTTACGACCACCTTTCTCACCGGTCTTGCTAATGCGTGGTTTGCGAGGACGCTCGCGTTCAATCGGCATATCACCGCCTTCATGCACAGAAATATTCAAAGCCTGCCCAGCAACGCGGGTAGTTTTCAAACACTCAAATGCGCCTTCAGGTAAGTCTGCCGGCAAATCTACTGTGCTGAACTCTGGGTAGATTGAAATGCGGCCAATATTCGCGCTGTCGATATTTGCTTCATTGGCGATAGCACCCACAATATTCCCAGCACTAACACCGTGCTGACGTCCAACTTCTAAACGGTAGCGCTGCAAGCTAGATTCAGCAATACGCTTGCCGCCGGTGCTAGGCTTGTCGCCTTTGTCACTCTTGTCACGCGCACGCGTTTCGGTCATCAGCTTAGGTGCGTCTTTTACTAATAAGGGTTTGTCGCCCTGCAACTGGCAGGCTAGAGCGGCAGCCACATCAATATCAGCGACATCGTGCTTGCTCACGTATTCCTGAAGCATTTTGCGGTAAAAACTCAGATCCGTACCAGCAAGGGTATCGGTGATCTTTTGCATAAACCGGTCAACACGCAAGGCGTTAATATTCTCTGCTGTTGGCAGACCCATTTCTTCAATGGACTGACGTGTAGCGCGCTCGATTGCCTGCAACATGCGCTTTTCACGCGGCGCCACAAACAAGATCGCATCGCCGCTACGGCCAGCACGACCAGTACGACCAATGCGGTGAACGTACGCTTCGGTGTCGTGAGGAATATCGTAGTTAATAACATGGCTAATACGTTCAACATCCAAACCACGTGCCGCAACATCCGTCGCGATGACGATATCAAGACGGCCATTTTTCAGTTGTTCAACGGTGCGTTCACGCTGGGCTTGGGCGATATCGCCGTTCAACGCCGCCGCTGTGTAGCCACGAGCCTGCAATTTTTCAGCAAGCTCGGTAGTAACCAATTTGGTACGCACAAAAATAATCATGCCATCAAAGGGTTCGGCTTCAAGAATACGCGTTAACGCATCTAGCTTGTTCAAGCCACGCGCCATCCAATAACGCTGACGGATGGTGATTGCCGTCGAGGTTTTGGTTTGAATAGTAACTTGCTCAGGGTTATTCAAATACGTTGTTGCAATACGACGAATAGCCGGTGGCATGGTGGCAGAGAACAAGGCGATTTGGCGCTTCTCTGGCATCTGCGACATAACCCATTCAACATCGTCGATGAATCCCATACGCAGCATTTCGTCTGCTTCGTCCAACACCAAATGCGTTAAATCATCTAGCTTTAAAGTGCCGCGACGCATGTGATCCATCACCCGACCAGGCGTGCCGACAACAACTTGAACACCGCGCTTAAGAGCGGCTAACTGACCGCGATAATCTTGACCACCGTAAATTGGCAGCACTTGAAAACCGGGCATATGCGAGGCGTAGCTCTGCAAGGCTTCTGCTACCTGAATCGCTAATTCGCGAGTTGGGGCTAGAATCAAGGCTTGGGTACGACGGCTATTTACGTCAAGGCGCGACAATAACGGCAAAGCAAATGCCGCTGTTTTACCGGTACCAGTCTGGGCTTGACCAACCAGGTCTCTGCCAGCAAGAATAAAAGGAATTGTCGCCGCCTGAATTGGCGAGGGTGTTTCGTAACCAACCGCTTTCACAGCGGCTAGTACCATGGGCGATAAGCCCAAATCATCAAAAGTAATTGTTTCCGCTGCCGCGGCCGTATCAGAGGGCATAATCGCTACCGTAAGAAATGCATGAGTCGCCGCAACATTAGACCTCACACTCGGCCGAACGCAGATATGGCGTTGAGGCCGCATTATACCGGCATGAGGCCACAAATACCTTGAAACCTTTGGCCTTTTTTGGCATTCAAGGCATAGATGGCGGGGCTAAACCTTGCTATTAACGCAGTTTTTCCAACTCAGCGCGTAAAGCGCCAGTAATTTCCTGCTTGCACTGCTGTGCAAAATCAAAATAAATCATCACCGCGCTGCCTTTGGCGACCAATTCATCGCGCTGCCAAGCCTCGTGTTCGCAGGTAAACGACGAGCTGCCAATATGGCCAATACGGGTTCTAATCTCGACAGCTTGGCCGTGATAAATCTGCGCGATAAAATCGACATCCATCTTGCGCAGAATCACGTTCCATTTTTTCAAATCTTGCCCAGGGTTAAACAATTCAAATACGGCGCCTCGTGCAGTCTCAAACCACATTGGCACAACCGTGTTATTGATATGACCCAACGCATCTGTTTCACAGAATCTAGGCTCCATAGTACAACGCAACATGTTCTACAATTCCTTACCGCTGCAAGCGGAATTAATTACTGCGCCGCCCAGCGCAAGACCATACACAACCAAAGCACATAGCTCATGATAGAGGCAGGGAATGCCTTGAAACCCAAATCACTGCCGCGCTGCTTTTCTAGTGCGGCATACACCATCGCGCCACTAACTAAGCCGTGTAAAAACATCAAAGATGACGCTTGCTCCCAGCCATACTCATGTCCATTTACGGGCAGCGGCACAAACACAGCAAGCAATAACAACAGGCCATTTAACAGACCAAAACTCATCACAATACGACATAAAATCAAGAAATCAGGCCTCCGACAACTACGCTAAATCAGGCGACATAATAATAGATCGTAAAGAAGTGACACACACTTCCCGCCAATACAAAAAGGTGCCATATGCCGTGAAAATGCGTAACCTTCTTATCCAATACGTAAAATATTATGCCAGCGGTGTACGCAATACCGCCGGCCAGCAATAAAGTAAACCCACCTTCTGGTAGCGCCGCGTTCAGGGGTTTAACCAAAAATACCGCCAGCCAACCCATCAGCAAATAAACGCCGATTGACCAAGCACGCCGCCCCGCCTTGGGAATAGATTCCAAAATCATACCAATGGCCGCCAACGACCAGATTAACGCGAACATCCACCAGCCACCGCTATCACGCAGTGTTACCACTAAAAACGGCGTGTAGGTGCCAGCAATGAGCAGGTAAATCGCCAAATGGTCTAACTGCCGATATAGGGCTTTATTCGGGCCTTTGGTGCTGTGGTACAAGGTAGAAAATAGATACAACGACAGTAAAGAGACGCTATAAACAGAGAACCCCAGAATTTTCCAGCCTTCACCGCTTTGCACCGCAGGCCAAATTAGCACCACGCTGCCTAACACCGCCGCCAGCACTCCCACTAAATGAGATACGCTATTAAAACGTTCGCCTTTATACACGATGCTTTTACCGCCTTATGGTTAATCGCAGTTATTGTTGGTCGCGGGCATTCTCGATCGCAGCCCTTGCGAACGCACTAAAATAAGACTTCAGCTAAAATGACTACGTTTGTAGTGAAAACTCGACTTTAAGCAGCAATTTAAGCGATTTTAGATACGCGTAGTGTTCGGGGGGATGATGCACTATGTCGACACGAAAAGACACGCAAGGAATATGGGGCAGGTGCGCGGTTATAAGAAAAGGAAGCAATTCAAACGCGATACTTTAAGCAAGTTACGCAGGCCGCCTGAAAAAACCCGCGCTTAATGAGAAGCTCAACTCAGGCCGCAGACCCTAGGCTACCCACGCCTTCAAAGAGCAGTTCAACATGCAAAGAGCCGTTGGTATTCACCACTTTGCGAATACGAATCGCCCCCAGGCGCCCATCGCGCAAACGGATCCGATAATCGGTTCCGCTCAAGCTCTCGCTGACCTGCTTATTCAAATGCAGGCAACCGCCCCATTTCACATAATTACTGCTTGCACTGATATACATGGGAACGTCCGATAACAATTCCCTATCACCCAGCAGAACACTGCCATGCGTCAAATCCATTGACAACCTCCATGCTATACAAAAAACCAAACATACGTACTTTGACTTATAGCATCCTTGCCAACATGGAAGTTATAACACATTAACAAAGGGAATCCTTCTCGAAAATTAGATCAAAACACCTTAAATAACCGCCCTCTCCATAACCAAATCGCATTAAAATCTGCACTCACGCGTCAATACCCAGCATATTTGCCGCATTGCCACGCATCATTTTATAAACCTCGTCCTCAGAAAATTCGTCCATTTCCTCTGTCATTTCCGACGGCCACAACAAACCTTCGGGGTGTGGGTAGTCGGACCCATTAACAATGGTTTCTACCCCGACGCTATGCGCAATACGGCTAAAATCATCTTCGTGAAATGGCACAATTTTAAAATGTTTCCGAAAGACCTCGCTCGGTAACCCTGGCTTGCCATAGGGCCAACGGCTTTTGTGATCACCAAGACGGTAGATTTTATCCATGGTCTTGAGTAAGTGCGGCAGCCAAGCGGCGCCAAACTCCACAATCAAAAACTGCAGGCGTGGAAAACGGCCAAACAGGTTTTGGAATATCGTTGCCGAGATCTGGTCAACCACCGTGCGCTCACCCATGCCAACAAACATATTGAATGCCGTAAAACGATGCGACGGTGGGTTCGCCGGCTCGCCCCACGGCGCGGCATATAGCTCGGTAAACGGGCCGCTGCCTATATGGTAGGTCACTATCACATTGGCCTCCTGCACACGCGCCCAGAAAGGATCGAAATGCGGATCTGCAGGCGAGCGCCCCTCAATAGGACCAGTATTAATATGAACTAAGCGACAGCCTTCTTTTATAATCCTCTCTAGCTCTATCAGCGCTTGGGCAACATCTAGCAGGCTCATCATGGCGGTGGCAAAAACCCGGCCATCGCCACCCCAACCCCAATCCTCACTAACCCAGCGATTGAAGGCCCGAATACTTGGATACGCTATATCATGATGGATAGGCTTACGAAGCTGATATTCCACACCACAGCCCAAGGTCGGAATCATCACACAGGCCTCTACGCCCTGTTCGTCCATCCTTGCAAGACGAGCTTGCTTATCAATGAATTCAGGGCAATCAATAGCGCGAATCGCATTGGCGTTTACCGCACCTCCGGTATCAATATCACCCTTAAAAAACGCCTTCATGGCACCAGGCGGGCCAACGTAATCGCCCACGCCAACGCTAAAGAAGTTAAGTCGCTCATCACCTAGCTTCATTATTCCAAAGCCGTCATCACGCCCGCGCTCTACCCACACCGTGCGATCTTTGAAACGAGATTCAATATGCCGACTAAAGCAGTCGTCGGGTTCGTAGTAATGGTTATCGCAATCGATAAGAGAATACGGAAGGGGATTCATAGCTCGGCGCCTTATCACTGATATGACACTACTCTACGCCGGCTCTGGGGCGAACACATTAGCTACAGCAATCACCAGACGGTGACAAAAAAGCTCACCACCGGAAGATTGCCGATTTACTCAAAACGTTTTCATAGGATGAATCAATTAAGCGGGGAAATAGCGGCTAATCGTGTCTGCCACGCATGCGGGTCTATCACTACCTTCAATTTCTACGGTAATTCTGACGACGGATTGAACGCCGCCCTTTATTTCTTCAATCGACATTAGCTCACCAGTGCCGCGCACACGGGAACCAACCGGCACCGGGGCGGGAAATCGAATACGGTCACAGCCCACGTTTACGCCCATCGAAATGCCCTGCACCTCAACAATTTGGGGTAGAAACAAGCTCACCAAGGACAGTGTTAAATAGCCATGGGCAATACATTTACCAAACGGACCGTCCTTGGCACGCGCCGGATCTACGTGTATCCACTGGTGATCACCCGTCGCGTCGGCAAATAAATTAATGCGTTGCTGATCAATCTCCAACCACTCACTACTGCCCAGCACAGTACCAACGGCTGAGATAAGATCTTGAGGCTGTTTAAAAACGGTAGTCATGGGCTCTCCGGTGTCACACTGACATCTTCTTTTAGTTATCCAGCCCCTGCTAAATCAAAGATGACTTGGATATCGAATCATACAATGGCAACTCTACCACTGCCCGTAAATCCTGAGGCATCGTCTATCAGGACGACAAAGAACCATCCCGACCTTATCCACAAGCGCAAATATCACCCGCTAGGATATCCGCTACAATGTAGCCCAAGGCACAACTTATTTATTAAATCGGGTTCTAAGTGAAAGAGCGAAAGGAACCTAAAAAATAATATTGGGATAAATAACACCGTATATGGCCACATACTCCGCACCAGAATTATGGAACTGGCTTAGCGCTAACCTAACAGGCATCGGTGCCTTGTTAGCCGCCATTTTCGCCGTACTAGGTGTTTTATCCGCTTTAGAAGCAATACTGAAAACCCGAACAGCGCAAGGTGCCGTAGCGTGGGCCATCGTTCTTGTTGGCTTTCCCCCTGTTTTTGTGCCGCTGTATTGGATATTTGGTCGCCGGAAATTTCGCGGCTATGCCTTAGCCAAGCGCAACAATCACCTACAAATTGACGAAGTAGCCGACGACCTACTCACTGGTTTCCCTGAGTTTGGCACCGAAACAAGCAGCAATGACCCACGCCTAATTGCGTTAGAGCAGCTCACCACGTTGCCATTTTGCACCCACAACGACTGCCAGCTACTTATTAACGGCGCGCCCGCATTTAACGAGATCCTCACCCGCATTGAGGCCGCGAAAGACTATGTGTTGCTGGAATTTTATATTATTCGCGATGACAAAATCGGCCGTGAACTAGCCGAACTACTAATTAAAAAGGCCCAGCAGGGGCTGCGCATTTTCTTCGTTTACGACGAAATCGGCTGCCTCAAACTTCCCAATCAGTATTTGCAAAACTTGCGTAATAACGGGGTCAATATACGCCCCTTTAATACCACCAAAGGGCTGGGTAATCGCCTGCAGCTTAACTTTCGCAACCACCGCAAAATTGTGGTGTGCGACGGTGATTACGCCTTTATCGGCGGTATGAATATTGGCGATGAATACCGCGATATGCACCCGGTTCTCACACCGTGGCGCGACACAGGTATCTCGATATCTGGCCCGGCAGTGCAATCGGTGCAAATGGCCTTTGCCGAAGACTGGTTCTGGGCTAGCGAATCATTACCCAAGCTTAATTGGCAGGTCACCACCGCCAGCGGTAACTTAAATACATTAGTATTGGCCACTGGACCAGCCGACAACACCGACAGTTGCGCACTGTACTTTTTGAATATGATCCACCAAGCTCGCCAGCGACTGTGGATAGTCAGCCCATATTTTGTTCCCGACGCACCGGTAATCTACGCATTGCAGCTGGCAGCCATGCGCGGGGTCGATGTACGAATTATGCTGCCGGCTAAACCCGACAAGCTAATGATTCAACTTTCGTCTTATACGGCCATCAAAGAAACCCTTTCCAGAGGCGTACAGTTTTATTACTACCAAGACGGCTTCTTGCATCAGAAAGTCATGTTAGTAGATGATGATATTAGCGTAGTCGGTACCGCCAATATGGATAACCGCTCATTTCGTCTCAATTTTGAACTCTGCGTTATCAATCACAGCGTGGACTTTGCCAGCAAAATGGAAAATATGCTTAACGACGATTTTCAGAAATGTAAGCAATTATTGCCGCGAGAAGTGGCCCGATGGTCGCTCAAACGTCGCATTCTCAGCCGTTGCGCCTACCTATTCGCACCACTGCAATAAATAACCCCATGACCGAACCCAGTCATATACCTAAACACGCCACTGCCTGCCCAGACTGCGATATGTTATTGCAAACGGCGCAGTCAAATCATCACCTAGAAGGCCGCTGTCCGCGCTGTAAGGCCGTGCTGTGGCACGCGGCCAAACACACCGATACCATTAGCTTTGCGGCTGCCATCAGCGGTCTTATATTATTTTACCCAGCAATAACGCTACCCATTCTTAAATTAAGCATGGTCGGCCAGCGCGGCAGTAATTCTCTGCTTGGCGGCATCTATCGCATGTGGTTAGAAAACGAACAAGTGCTAGCGGTATTAATTATGCTGTGCTCGCTCGTTGCGCCACTTATACATTTGCTGCTAACGGCCGTGGTCTGCTTCAGTATTAGACTGAATCATTACCCGCGGCATTTCCCGCTGTGGTTAAAATACAAAGTCTGGATGCAGGGCTGGAATATGCTTGAAGTCTATGCAATGGGGATTATCGTCGCCTACGTTAAGGTAATGCACGACGGCGAGGTGAGTGTTTCTGGCGGCACCTACTGCCTTAGCGCGCTTCTCCTTTGTATCATTTTATGTAGCCAGTATTTTCACGAAGAACAGGCATGGCAACACTGGGAGCAAAATAAACCCGCATGACTATTAGCGCCCAACAACGCGGCATCGCCCGCTGCAGTGAATGCGGCAAACTCAGCCAGCTGCCCACGCTCAACCGTAACACCACCGCGGCATGTCCGCGCTGCAGCGCTACGCTAAGTTTTCGCAAACCACAGAGTTTGCAGCGCAGCTGGGCCTACACCATTGCCGCAACCGCGCTGCTAGTACCCGCAAATATTTTACCTATACTGACGGTAATTAGCTTTGGTCAGGGCGACCCCGACACCATCATGTCTGGTGTGGTTAAACTGTGGGTGTCTGACCTGCAAGCCATCGCCGCCATCGTATTTATTGCCAGTATTGCGGTGCCGGTAATCAAGCTAATTATTCTGGTTATTTTAATGTTAGTTGTGCAATTGCAACTGCCGCTAAGCCGTCAACAATGTACAGTACTGTATCGCTTTATTCACTTCATTGGCCGCTGGTCAATGCTCGATTTATTTATGATTTCTATCTTGGTCACACTGGTACACCTAGGCAATATTGCCACGGTGGAGAGCGGCCCCGCAGCCACCGCCTTCGCCGCGGTGGTGGTACTTACACTATTTGCCGCTAATAGTTTTGACCCGCGTTTATTATGGGATTTAGACAATGACTGACCGCAACATCTCGTCCGCCGTGCTCACCCCAAAGCGCGGTCTTTCTGCCATTTGGTTACTGCCGATTATTGCCTTGGGTATTGCGGTTTGGCTCATGTATAAAAGTCTTAGCGATAGCGGCCTTAGCGTCACTGTCGCCTTCGACAATGGCAGCGGCATTAATGTGGGTAAAACGCCGGTAATCTACCAAGGCATTAATGTTGGCCACGTGCAAAGTTTACAGCTCGACGACGATCTTGAGGGCGTCACTGCCACCCTCGAACTATCGCAGCAAATAGAGCCACTCATTAAAGAAAACACCAAGTTCTGGCTGGTAAAGCCGCAAATTTCGCTGTCTGGTGTATCGGGGTTAGATACCCTTGTTGCCGGCAATTACATTAGCTTCAATCCCGGTGACGGCAAAGCCAGCCAACACTTCACCGCGCTAAATACGCCGCCACCGCAAACCAATAATTTGCCCGGCCTGCGTTTGGTATTAAATGCCGCAGAATTGGGTTCGCTCTCGGTCGGCGCACCAGTGTTGTATCAACAAATTGATGTGGGCGATATTGAGGGCTACCAACTCAGCGACGACAAGATTGAAGTTAATATTCGC
The DNA here is from genome assembly GCA_018066965.1 of Zhongshania sp. Taxonomy (GTDB): domain Bacteria; phylum Pseudomonadota; class Gammaproteobacteria; order Pseudomonadales; family Spongiibacteraceae; genus Spongiibacter. The sequence goes on from JAGPVP010000043.1 coordinate 12,500, forward strand.
ATCGACCCCCAATATAGTCATTTAGTAAATAGCAGCTCGCGATTTTGGGTTCAAAGTGGCCTCAAAATAAATGCCGGACTGCAGGGCATTGATATAGAAACAGGTTCGATGGCGAGCATTTTAGCTGGCGGCATCGCCTTTGATACACCATCAAAGTCTGATCCCGAAACTGAAAATAACGCGACATTTAAATTATTCCAAAACCAAGAACGCGCCAAAGGCAGTAAGAATATTAGCGTGTATTTTAGCAATCCCGACGGTTTAAATATTGGCAGTAGCGTACGCCTACTAGGCATGGAAGTCGGCAAAGTAGAAGGCCTACAATTTGTTGATGACAACCCGAATCTCGGCGCCAATATACGTATCGCAATCTCGTCGCCACACCATCGCTACCTAAACGAGAGCACTAAGTTTTGGCTGGTAAAACCCGAAGTCTCCAGCAGTGGAGTCAGCGGTTTAGACGCCTTAATTGGCGGCCCTTATATAAACCTTCAAGTCGAAGGCAAAGGCGGCACAATTCCAGAGCAATACACCGCATTAGTAAAGGCACCCGAAAGCCGAGTACAACAACCCGGCTTGCGACTCACCCTGCGCAGCGATGAGCTTAGCTCGGTAAGCATCGGCAGTAAAATCTACTACCGCAAAATTGCGGTGGGCCAAGTCGAGTCTGTCGACCTTGATAAAGACGGCGTAAATATCGGCATTTTTATTCACCAGCGTTACGCCAACTTAGTTCACCGTGAATCCCAGTTTTGGAATGCCAGCGGGCTAAGTATTAGCGGCGGCTTAAGTGGTCTCGATATTCATGCTGATTCCCTAGCAACGATTGTTGCGGGCGGTATTGCCTTTCACACGCCCGAGGTCAATAAGCCGCAATCTGCATGGGAAGGCTTACGCTACACCCTGTACCCAGACTTCCAAAGTACCTACGCGGAAAAAGGCCGTGATATTAGCCTGTATTTTGCGAGCGGCAGCAATATTAATAAGGGCACAGAAATTAAGTATCAGGGCATTAAAGTTGGCGAGGTGGTCACGGTAGAATTAGACGACAATATGGATCGCGTAAAAGTCAGCGCTCGCCTTGCACCGTCAGCTAAAGCCTTGGCGCGCACAGGCAGCCAGTTCTGGGTGGTGCGGCCGCAGCTCGGACTCATCGGCACCCGCAATTTAGAAACCCTCGTCACTGGCAGCTATATTAGCGTTCGGCCCGGCTACGGTAGCGTCGAAACCAAGTTCGTTGCGCTTGATAAGCCACCACCACTCAGCAAACCCAGCAATGGTTTAAACCTGATTGTTACCGCCGCCCAACGCGGCTCTATAAAAGAAGGCGTAAAAGTCTTTTACCGCGACATTCCGGTTGGCGAGGTTTTTGGCTACGAACTGGCGGAAGATGCCACCCAAACGCTTATTCACATCAACATTGAACCCCGCTATACCAGCCTTGTGCGTGAAAATAGTGAGTTCTGGAATTCTAGCGGTATCGCGGTAAAATTTGGCCTATTCAGCGGTGCTACCATTCGCAGCAAGTCTATTGAATCTTTGTTAGAGGGCGGCATTGCTTTTGCCACGCCGGGCGGTGAAGACTTGGCTCCCGTGGTGAACGACGGTAAGAACTTTGCGCTTCATCAATCTGTCGATCAACGCTGGCTAGAATGGACACCTCAAATTACCCTGCCAAAAGAAGCCGACACGGGTGAAAACTGGATACGCGCTGATTAACAAGTTTTCACAACATCGTCACCCAGATAACGATACAATGCCCCTACTTTGATACCCAGTGCACACGGCTTCGTGTGCACATGTCGTTTGGTGCCACAACGTACACAACACTGGGTGTAATCACGAAATAGAGAACGTCTGCGTGTTAAAAACTTCGAAACAAACTCGCCAATCGGCAGCTGTTATTGTCATTGCCATTGTCATTGCCGCTATCTTCTTCGCTTTAAAGCCACCACCTGAAACCATCATTACCGTACCGCCCGCATTGAATATCGACGTTGCAATTGCTGAAAAACAAACCCTATCGATTGCCGTTAGCTCTCAAGGCACCGTACAGCCACGAACAGAAACCATTTTAATTACTGAGGTATCTGGCAAAATAATCGAGGTTGCGCCGCAGTTTCAAAGCGGCGGCCTAGTTGAAAAAGATGAGTTATTACTCAGCATTGATCCCCGTAATTACGATGTTGAAGTCAAACGCGCCGAAGCAAATGCCGCCACCGCCTTTAGTAATTTAATTCAAGAGAAAGGACGCGCCGCCGTCGCGAAGCAAGACCTTAAAAAGTATCCGCGCCAATACGCCAGCAAAGAAGCGCATTACCTCGCTCTGCGACTGCCGCAATTAAAAGAAGCACAAGCACGCTTAGATTCTGCCAAGGCAGATCTAGAGCACGCTAAGAACAACTTGGATCGCACCAAAATTCGCGCCCCCTACCGTGGCATCATTAAGGCGCGCAGTGTTGATCTTGGTCAATTTGTTAGCCCCGGCACCCAGCTCGGTCAAGTCTTCGCGGTAGATTTTGCAGAAGTTCGACTTCCTATCCCCGCCGACCGCTTGGCGTATTTAGCGCTTCCAGACAGTTATGGTAACGATAAAGCTCCCGCCGTTATTTTAGAAAATGAGCTAGGTCGTGTATGGCAGGGCAAGATAGGTCGTACCGAGGCTGTATTAGATGAGCGCAGCAGAGTGCTGTTTGCGGTCGCGAAAATTGACGACCCCTACGGCCTAGAAAACGGCGGTGAAACCTTGCTGATGGGTAGCTTTGTTAAAGCAGAAATCAGCGGTAAAAAAATTGAGGGTTTGGTTGCCATCCCACGCTATATTTTACGCACCGGTAACAAAGTGTGGGTACTCGACGACGAGCAGCGTATCCGCAATCGAGATATCAAAACGCTGCATACCGAAGGCAAGCTGGTCTATGTTTACGAGGGCTTAAACGATGGCGATATTATCTGCTTATCAACTATTCCCAACGCCGTCGCCGGCACCAAGGTAGATGTAAACAACAGCACAAAAACCAGCAGCTTGGTGGACGCGCGTTTAGATCAGATAGCTGACAGCAGCGCAGAGACCAATAAGCTATGAGCTCCCTGCCAGAGTTTGATACTAACAAGGGCATTATTCCTTGGTTTGCGCGCAATTCTGTAGCAGCAAACCTGCTGATGATTGTCATTATCGGTGTCGGTCTGGCCACGGCTTTCAATATTCAACGAACCATCCAACCCGACTTTGAAATAAACGTTATACAAATTACGGTGCCCTACCCAGGCGCTACCCCAGACGAAGTCGAAAGCGGTGTCATTTTAAAAATTGAAGAAGCGCTAAAAGATATTGAGTCTATCGAAAGCCTCGAATCAACTGCCGATGAATCAATTGCAACATTAACCGCAGAAGTTTATGAGGGTTACGACACCCTTGCCGTAATGGACGAAATCAAAAGTGCTATTGACGGCATTGTCAGCTTCCCCGATCAAGCAGAGCGCCCCATCGTCAATCGCGTAGAGTTTAATAACCATGCGCTCAATGTGCAGCTCTACGGAGATATTGATGAACGCGGTTTGAAGGAATTAGCCGAACAAGTCAAACAAGAACTCACCCTTGATGAAAATATTGCTTTTGTACAAATCAACGGCGCCCGTGATTTTGAAATCAGCATTGAAGTGCCCGAAAACACCCTGCTCCAGTACGGCTTAACACTCACCGAAGTGGCAGAAGCCATTCGACGCTCGTCATTAGATTTGCCCGGCGGGTCAATAAAAACGGTTACTGGCGATATTTTACTGCGCACCCGTGGCCAAGCTCGCAACCAACACGAATTTGAGCGCGTGGTACTTATCACCAACCCCGACGGCACGCGCCTAACTCTCGGCGATATTGCTACCATTAATGACGGTTTTGTCGAGCAAGACGGCTTCTCATTTTTTGACAGCCAAAGCAGCATTGGCTTGCAAGTATTCGCCGTGGGCAATCAAGATTTACTTAAAGTATCTAATGCTGCTAAAAAATATGTTGAAGAAAAACGCCACCGGCTTCCCGAAGGCGTGAACATTACCACTTGGGCCGACATCACGTTTTACCTTGAAGGCCGAATGGACATGATGATGGCCAACCTCGGCATGGGCGCCCTTTTGGTGTTTATTGTGCTGGGTATGTTCCTAAATATAAAACTCGCCTTCTGGGTGATGGTTGGCTTGCCGATTTGTTTTCTAGGCACCTTGGCGATGATGCCCATTGTGGGCATTAGCCTCAATATGCTGAGCCTATTTGGTTTTATTTTGGTGCTTGGCATTGTTGTAGATGACGCCATCATTATTGGCGAAAGCGCCTACGCTGAAGCAGAAAATAAAGGCCACTCCATCGACACCGTCATTACCGGCGCGCTGCGAGTAGCAACCCCGGCAACCTTTGGCGTTCTTACCACCATCATGGCATTTTCACCGACACTATTTACCGATGGCGCATTTTCGCCGTTCCCGGAAGCGGTTGGTTGGGTAGTTATTCTGTGCTTGATTTTTTCCCTGATGGAATCGAAATGGATATTACCCGCGCATTTAGCGCACAGCACACCCGGAACCTCTGGCATATGGCTTAAAATTGACAAAATTCCCCGCTACTGCAATGGCAAGCTAACGAATTTTGTTGAAAATACTTATCGGCCGTTTATTCACAAAGCTATCGCCAATCGCTATCTCACTGGTTCCATTTTTAGCGCCATGTTAATCATAACGATTGGCTTAATAGCTGGTGGCATTGTCCGTTTTGTCATGATCCCCGAAGTACCGTCTGACTTTATCAAAGCCAATCTTGAAATGGTTGAAGGCACCCCAGAAGCACAGACCCGACACGCTTTCGAATACATGGATAAAGCGCTGCAAAAAGTAGACACGGATTATCAAAACAGCCACCCGAATACATCCAACAAACGCCTAATCAACCATGTACAGGCGTTCGGAACGTCCGGGCGAACTATCAGTTTTATGGTAGAGCTTACTAAAAACGAGCTACGCGACATCGACGGCAATGAAATTGCGCGGCGTTGGCGCAAAGAGATTGGCGACATCCCCGGTGCCAAGATATTATCCGTCAGCAGTGCTGACCAAACATCTGGGCCATCTATATCGCTAAAACTCAGCAGCAACTCCAACACCGAATTAGAAGCGGCGGCCAAAGAAATAGAAGAGGCCTTAAGCCATTACAAAGGCGTATTCGATATCCGCAATGGCGCCAGCGCTATTCAAGATGAGATAGTGCTAGACATAAAACCCAGCGCAGAGGTGCTAGGTATTTCATCTGCATCGCTAGGCCGTCAGATGAGAGACGCCTTCTACGGCGCAGAAGCCCAACGTATTCAGCGCGGCAACGACGAAGTCAAAGTCATGGTGCGCTACCCTCGCGACGAAAGAGCCGCCATATCTGATTTACAAAACATGTATATACGCTCTGCTGACAATGCTTACGTACCTTTAAGTAGTGTGGCAAACATGAGTATCGAGCCCGGTTTCAGCCAACGTAAACGTATTGATGGCGAGCGCTCAATTACCGTCACCGCGCAAGTTGACAAAGAATTCACAGCACCCGATAAAGTGACTGCACGTGTAATGAACACCTTGGTTAACGACACCTTTCCCAACAAATACCCCTCTGTCATTGTACAGCTAAGTGGCGAAAGTGAAGAAAGCGGCATTCTAATGAAAAGCCTTGCCGTAGGCTTTGTTCTTGCCTTATTCGGCATATACGCATTATTAGCGGTTCCACTTCGCTCCTACTTGCAACCACTTATTATTATGGGGGTTATTCCGTTTGGTATCATAGGCGCCGTGGTTGGTCATATCGTCCTCAATATGTCCTTTAGCATGATGTCCTTCTTTGGTGTTATCGCACTTTCGGGCGTGGTGGTTAACGACAGCCTCATTATGGTCGATTTTATAAATTCAGCGATTGCCCGTGGCGAACGCCTGCTAGACGCGGTGGTAGATTCAGGCTGCCTACGTTTTCGCGCGATACTACTGACCTCATTAACCACCTTCTTCGGGCTGCTACCGATGTTATTAGAAAGCAGTGTGCAAGCTCAGTTCGTGATCCCCATGGCGGTGTCACTAGGCTTTGGAATTATCTTTGCCACGGTGATTACCCTGATCCTGATTCCTTGCTTATATATCGTTTTAAATGATTTCAAAGAATTTGTCGGATCACCATCCACCAAATTAGCAGACAATACCCACTAAAAAGGCCAAAACGCCCACAGCGCCACAATAAGCGCAAACGCCGCAGCAATTAACACCCCCGCTGCGGCAACGTCTTTGGCCTTTCGCACCAAATCATGCGCTTCCGGCACCGCAGCATCAGCCAAGGACTCGAGCGCCGTGTTCAAGGCCTCAGCCATCCATACCAAGGTAATCGCCAGCAGAATCATCATCCACTCCAGCGACTTCAATCCCGTTAATACGCCCAAGGCCACCACGGCCATCGTCGCAACCAAGTGGATGCGAGCATTGTGCTGTTCGAAGATCATTGTCATTAAGCCATTGAAGGCATAGCGAAAACTATCCATACGCGCCCGCACGGAAAAGCCTTGCTGGTAACCTCGGCGGCGTTCTGTTTTGTGCTTCATCGCGGTACCATAGCCCTTTAATCTATCCAGATAGGTATATCATGCCTGAATTCAAACATATCTCACCACAGGATGCCCACGCAATGATCGAAGCGGGCTGCCAGCTCGCCGATATTCGCGACGAGCAATCCTATGCAATGAGCCACATTCCACGCGCCAATCACTTAGACAACCACGGCCTACAGCAATTTATTGAACAAGCCGATCCCGATCAAGCGCTTATTATTTACTGCTATCACGGCAATAGCAGCCAAAGCGCAGCCCAATACTTTGTTGAAAAAGACTTTACCGAGGTCTACAGCATGGATGGTGGATTTGAAATGTGGCGGCAGTTATATCCGCAAAATACGATTGGTAACTAACTACGTGCAGGGCGAACAAGGCGCTCGTTCGCCAAAAAATACGAGATATATCTAGACCGCCTCAAGAATACCTTTAAGAGTTCTTAAATCTGTTTCAACAGCTAACTTATCATTTAAAAATTCTTGGTCAGACATACCCGACTGGCGAATTAAGGTAAATATCAACTCGCCGCCGTCACCGTTAGGAACAACTCGCATGGGGTTATGAACTATTTGGCCAGAATCCAGCTCAACATCGTGGTCCATCACGCCAAATGTATTCTGCACTACAAACCTAATTCTTACCCGACCGAACGGCGCGTCAGCAATCCATTCATCGCCATCTTTAAGTACATCTGAACGCGCTAGACCCGCAGCCCAACGCGGCAAATTTTCAGGGTTGGATGCGAATGCATAAATATCGCTCGGACACCGCGCAATATAAATACTGACATGCTGTACCTCGTTCATAGTTCACCCAATATGTCCGGGGTAATTAGGGCGCCACGCACATTAGGCAGTAGGCATAAACGCCGCGGCTGTCCTTGAGTTTTAACACGTCACTCCATGCGGGCAGCACACTGTTTAGCACCGATATTAGCGGGGATGATGTGCTGAGTGCCGTTTTCACCATGCCTGAGCCAAGAATCATCCGCATCAGCTCTTCTTCAGGGCTTAACGGTAATGACAGTAAACGCGTATTGGCGGGATCGATACCCACCAAGCCCGCCGCGGATTTCACAGCTTGTTGCAGCCCACCCAGTTTATCTACCAAGCCAAGTTGCTGCGCGTCGATTCCGCTCCACACTCGCCCCTCGGCAATCGGTTCAACCTGCTCCACCAGCTTATTTCTGCCATCGGCGACGATGTTTATAAACCGGCGATATCCGTACTCAACACCCGATTGAATTGCACTAGCCAAAATTGGGTCTAGCGGTAAGTCAGGACGCAATTTGCCCGCCACCGCAGTCGTACCTACGCCGTCGGTACTGACACCCAGTCCTTGCAACATATTTTCAACAGTAGGAAAGGCACCAAAAATACCAATAGACCCTGTTAAGGTCGCCGGTGTTGCCCAAATTTCGTCGGCACCCGCCGCAATCCAATAACCGCCCGATGCTGCCATGCTACCCATGGACACCACTAAGGGCTTGCCTGCGTCTTGTAGTTTTTGCAGTTCAGCGCGAATAACCTCAGAGGCGAAGGCAGAACCACCACCGCTATCTATACGCAATACCACCGCTTTAATATCGTCGTCACGGCGTGCCTGTCTAATTAATTTTGCCAAACTATCGCCGCCGATGGTGCCGGCCGGCTGTTCGCCATCAACAATATTGCCACTGGCGACGATAATACCTACCGACTCTTTCACTTCAATTAGTAAGCTACGATTTAAGGCTAGATAATCGCGGAAATAACTCTGTTGAAAACTACCGTCTTTGTTTTCGCCTACACGCTCTATCAACATTTCGCGCAGCATTGGTCGACTGATAATGCCATCGACTAAGCCGTAATCTAGTGCGGCCTGCGCGGCGTCGCCGCCGACTTCAGTCATAACACGGTCAATATGATTCACGTAATTATCAAGCTTGTTCGCGCTTATTCCTCGGCGCTCAACCACCGTATCGCGGTATAAGGTCCACAATTGATTCAACCATGCCTTGTTCGCCTCTTTAGCGGCATCAGACATATCATTGCGCAACAGTGGCTCTACCGCCGATTTAAAATTACCGACCTTAAAAACATGAAAACGAATTTTTAATTTATCTATCGCTTCCCGAAAGTAGTTGCGAATTACCGCAAAACCTTCAATACCGACTCCGCCCATATTGTGGACGAAAATTTGATCGGCAAAGCTAGCCAATAAATACTGGTCTTGGTTGTAATGGTTGGCAGTGGCAACCACGGTTTTACCACTTTCGCGAAAAACCTTAATCGCCTCGGACAACTCCAAGGTCTTACTCATACCAATGTGGTCTAGCTCATCGAGCTGTAATAGCAGAACCTCGATACGTGGGTCATCACTAGCCAGTTGAACGGCGTCAATTAAATCTGCCAGTAGGGTTTCTCTGGGTAAACCCTGCGCGCTCAGCTGGGTAAACGCATCAACCGCCGACAATTGATCTACTACAACACCTTCTGGTGCGAGTACCAATACCGCGCGGTCTGGCACCGTCACTTCTTTTACTGACGTAAAAATTGCCATCGCGATAGCGCCAACTATCACCACAAAAATGATATTCAAGGTCCAGCGCCTAGCGCCATCGAGAAAACTACCGAGCTTGGCAAAAAAACCGCGCTTTTTATTATCGCTCATACTGCGTCATTCCCCTGCACTGCTGCTTTCTCGCGCCACACTTGCGCCTGCCAACGAATAAATACGGTGGAACTACAAAATAAAATAACCACCATGGCTAGCTCAACATAGTTAAACCATATAGCCAATGAAGATAAGGCTTCGGTCACCGCCATAACAAAATACAGCAAACTGGCAAAACACATCCATGCGATTGGACGCAGCTGCGCTTTAAAAATGCCTACTGCAAACATCAACATGGGAGCAATACGAATGACCCAAATGGTGATACTGGGCTGACGCCCCTCTTGAACCCACACCCAGGTACCCAAGGTTAAGGTAATTAAAAAACCGATATAACTCAGCTTCATCATCATGCTTGCAAAAGCAGCGCGTTTTTCTAATGCGGTCATGACCACCTCAGTGTTGCAATTTTTTACTTAAAGAAGCCACGCGCTTACCCAGCGCCACCGCTAATTCAAGCTCGGTATTATCTACGGCGCGACCACTTTGCCCTGCAACATGAGAGGCACCATAGGGCGTGCCACCAGTTTGGGTTGTGGTCAACGCGGCTTCGCTATAAGGAATGCCGGTAATTAACATGCCGTGGTGGAGCAAGGGCATCATCATGGTCAGCAGGGTACTTTCCTGGCCGCCGTGCAAGCTGGCGCTAGAGGTAAATACCGCCGCAGGCTTGCCAATTAAGGCACCGCTCATCCACAGACCTGAGGTGCCGTCCAGAAAGTATTTTAGCGGCGCCGCCATATTACCAAAGCGTGTGGGGCTACCCATAACCAAGCCTGCACAGTGACGCAAATCGTCTTCGCTCGCATAGAGAGGGCCGTTTTCTGGAATGTCTTCTGCCGTCGCTTCACAATCTGCCGACACCGCTGGCACGGTGCGCAAGCGCGCTTCAATACCCGCCTGCTCAACCCCTCTGGCGATATGCTGAGCCAGCTTTTCAGTTGCGCCGTGACGACTGTAATACAACACCAATACGTAAGCTTCGCTCACAGTGGTTTTCCTTTATATCGTTTTATGCTGACAGCAAAGCCAAGACATTTTCTGGCGGGCGACCCAATATTGCTCGCTCACCATTCACTACCACCGGCCGTTCGATTAACTTGGGCTCAGCAACCATTGCGGCAATCAACTGCGAATCTGACAGTGCAGTATTTGCCAAACCGCCCTCTTTATAAGCTTCTTCGCCCTTGCGCAAAAGCTCACGCGGACTCATTCCCAGCTTTTTAATTAGCTGTTTAAGCTGAGTGGCGCTTGGCGGTGTTTCAAGATACAAGACGATTTCAGGCTCTACACCGTTGTCGCTCAGGAGTTGCAAGGTTTGCCTAGATTTGGAACAACGCGGATTGTGGTAAATGGTATACTCGGACATATCACTCTCTGTCTAACACGGTAATCACAACTTTATTGCGGGTATTATACACGCCCGTTACCACGTCTGACCCATATTGAGCATTTGAATGAACACGTCAATTTCCCGTTTTGTAATGTGCCTGCTATTTATAAGCTTAGCGGCCTGTAGCAAACCCGATTTCAGCACATTGTCTGGCAGTGGTGGCGACTTTGCCCAAGGCAAATGGCTGCTAATTAACTACTGGGCGACGTGGTGCGGCCCCTGTCGCGAAGAAATTCCCGCCCTTAACGACTTTACTGCCAAACGCAGCGACGTTGAGATTTATGGCGTAAATTACGACAACTTAAGCGGCGAGGCTTTAAATAAAGCTATCGCCGAGATGGGAATTCAATTCGACTCTATGCTCGCCGATCCCGCGCCACAATTAAATACTCCCCGCCCCCGCGTGTTGCCAACCACCTTATTAATTAGCCCCGACGGTACATTGAAAGCAACCTTAACCGGCCCCCAAACTACCGACACCTTAAGCGCCGCCATCACCCAGGCTGGCGCATCAACGCCATAACAAGCCGCTTACTCTAATCCCCATCATGTCGTCATTAAACACCAGCTCCGCCACGGAGCTGTGCTGGGCAGCCACTCCAAAGCAGACATGCAATGGAAGTAAATGCTCTTCGCGGGGATGACTAAACCGCGCCTGCGGGGCGGTGGCCCAATTAATTAAACGCTGCTCTCGTTCACTTGCGCCCAACGCCACCCCTGCGCACGTCTCCACCAGCCAATCATCAAATTCCTCGGCACGCACGGCGGCATCAGCGTGTGAAAACGCCCGCAGATTGTGAAAAGACAGGCCCGAGCCGATCACCAGTATATTTTGTTCACGCAACTTAGATAGTGCGCGCCCCATTGCAATATGGGCAGCCGGATCGAGTGAACTCAACAATGAAAGCTGAACACAGGGAATATCGGCAGCAGGATACATAAGGGTTAGTGGCACAAACATGCCGTGATCATAACCACGCACGGGGTCGATATGCGCAGGAATACCCGCGTCAGCCAATAATTCTCGTACCGTTTCTGCCAAGGCTGGACTACCGACTGCGGAGTATTGCAATGCATAGCTTTCTTCAGGAAAGCCGTAGTAGTCGTAAATTAGCTCTGGATTCGCCGCGCCGGTCAGAGTCGCTTGGGAGCCTTCCCAGTGGGCACTCACTATTACTATCGCCGTCGGTGCACCCAATTCTGACGCGATACTTTTTAAAAAAGTGGTGAGCTGGCGATGCCCCGGATCACCCAACAAGGGCAGCGGGCCGCCGCCATGAGGGATAAATAACACGGGGGCCAAATTTTCTTGAGCATTCACCTGATCTGTCATTACCTACACTGCCATTGATTATTTACCATTAATACTCGCTCCGCGAAAACGTCAATGCCGCCTGCCAGTGAGCCAGCATTTGATCGCTATAAGCCACTAATGTAATTTCTTCGATGGTATTACGATTTCCGCTCGAGGCGATACTAGCACTTAAGGCGTCGATGGCTATACGAGTCGCGACCTCATGAGGGTAGGCATACACGCCGCAGCTAATCGCCGGAAATGCCAAACTCTGAATCCCCTGCTGACGGGCAAGCTCAACACAGCGCTGATAGCACGACGCCAACAACGCGGCCTCATTCTCATACCCACCGCGCCAGATTGGCCCAACGGTATGAATCACATAGTTCGCGGGTAACAAAAAACTAGGACTCAGCTTTGCGTCACCGGTTTCGCAACCGTCCAAGTCCCGACAATAGTCCAGTAGCGCTGGCCCCGCAGCGCGGTGAATAGCGCCATCTACTCCGCCACCGCCGAGCAAACTATTATTTGCCGCGTTCACAATGGCATCCACCGCTAAACTGCAAATATCACCTTTGAAAATTTTAAATATTGTCATTCACGCTCAGCCAGCAACATTAAGCTAAACCATGCTCTGTTCCGCTCATAAACTTGAGTAGCGTTCGATATACCTCTGGGTCATTCAATAAGTCCATATGATTTAATCCACGCCCGACCCAATAATTCCCAGCTGCCAAACCCAAATCACATTGTGGGTTTTTATGCTGCCCTAGGGCGCTGCCTACCGCCACCAAGCCGTCACCCAACAAATCGTCGCTGAAGTTTTCGGTATCACCAATCGTGCTCGCGGCAATCGCATAGCACGGCACCTTTTGTGGCAGCTTCTGTGGACGGCGCTGATCACCCGCCATGTCAAAACGGTCTCGGCTATTCCAGTCTTCATCAATAATATTGCCGTAGCGCAAATCCGTAATGCCGCAGCTGCGAATTTTGCCTAAGCGTGAAAACGGCGCACTAAAAGGGTTGCTATCCAAAATAACATCTATCCAATTACCGCCGCGCTCTAGCAACGCGCCGTGGTGCGGTGTGCCCAAAAAAATTAATTTACGAAGTTGCTCAGTCCACGTTTGACCGCTAAGTTCAGCGTAATAATAGGCACTGCGTGACACCAAGCCACCCATGCTGTGAGCAACTAGATACAACTCCGCGGGACAAGGTGATTGGGACACCAGCGTCTGCAATAGACTCGCTAATTGCCGACCATTCTCCGAGATATGTAAGCCTGTATTGTAACGAAGATAAATCGGCGTAATACCAAGATCAGCTGCCAAAGCCTCGCCATGGTTATGACCACGGCGCAGCCACTGCACATCATTCATGCATAAACCATGAACATAAACGGCAACGCGACCATTAGCTTGACGCATAAATTCGGCAAGTTCATCTGCAGCAAGCAGTTTACCGCCACGACGTAAACTCATGGTGATGGCGAGCGGATTTTGCTTTTTTTGCAAATGATCGCCCAGCACGCCATTAAGTGCAGACACAATGGCATCTCGGCCTGCAGAGCTTTGTTGCTCGCCAATTGAGAACGTAAGTCGGCGGATTAAAGCGTCTAATCCCAAACCCACCAAACCGTTAATCCTGCGGATACTGCTGTAAACCAAACCGGTAATACCACGAGTGCGCGGTGGTGTTAGCTCATCGGCGTCAGTGGCGTTAGATGGGCCGTCTAAAACACCACCCATATTCAAAATTGCATGATGCAAGCCTTCGGCAATATCGGTCACACCCGCAATGGCGTCTATTGTTAGCCGTCCTACGCCTAAAAGATCGCTGGAATGCTTTACAGTGCGCTGAGGCATAACATGATTACCGCTGCTGATAGGTATTTAACGGGGGATAAGGCAAAAATAGATACCAAGGCCAGAATGGGCTTGGTAGTGCAAATAGTACGCAGCGATAAACACCGCGCAATCACTGGCATAGTCATAAGATAGAGGGCGTCAGCGCAATTGCCTAAACGCCAATGCTGGCGAGCTTCACCATAATATCTTTCAAAATACCCGCAACCGTTGGATGCTCTAATTCAAAACTGGAAACCAATTCGTCTAGCCGATCCTGCAAATTGGTATCTTCAAGCACAAATTGAGGGCCAACGCCTAGCTCACGGTCGATGTCATCGACCAAGGCGTGTAATTTCGACCTATTTCCATCATCAACCGCTAGCGCATCGATTTCGATCTGAAGCTGCTTTAACTGTTCGTGTAAGTGTTTTGGATCCATTGTTGTTCTCCGCTAGGTTCGGTCTGAGCATAGCAAGTCTCACCCAATACGCACAGCAACAGATTCTAATACTGCGTTAATGGCAGCTATGTTTTAACAATCGCATACTCTCTTGATAGCAGGCTTGGAGCATCTCCTCTTCGCCCGCTGCCTCGTAATGACGAGATAGCATTTGCAAAGAAATCTCCACGTTGCGCTTTAAAGACAAGCCATGACCCTGCGGACTGCGCAGTACTTTTAACAAATGATGGTGTACTGCCAGCAAGCAATGACGCTGCAAACAACTGTCTTGGCAACGCCCAAAACACTCTGCCAAGAAATGCCCCGAAACCATATAGCGGTCAACGTTGCTAAGCGTCGGCAACGCCTCGCTACTCAGCAGCATTTCACTCAATTCAAAACTACAGCCCAAATATTTCAGTGCCGCCTGCCAATCGCGCTGCGCAAAAGCTTCCCGCCCGGCCTCCATCCATTCATCCCAACGATTCTCGGCCACAATTCTGCTGCGCTTAAGCTGCTGCCGATGTGTTGAACATAAAAATTGCATCGCCATGTTTATCTCCTGTTATTCGATCCTGCAGAAGATATTAAATGATAATCATTATCATTAAAAGAGTTTCAGTTTAATAATTTATTCTTTTGTTATATGTCGTCATAAGGCACAGCAAAAGACCATACAAAAGACCGGTTTAGCCATTGACCCAACTGGCACCACTTCGCGAGACTGCAAAAATAAAACTAGCCCCAAGGATAGATCCATGAGCATTCAGCAATTATTTTCTCTAAGCGGCGAGGTAGCTATAGTCACCGGCGCAGGGCGCGGTATTGGTCGAGCAATCGCCATCGCGTTTGCCGAAGCCGGCGCGTCGATTATTTGTGCCGCCAGAACCCAAGCGGATATCGACGAAAGTGCGCGCCTTTGTAATGCCGCACTGCAGCAATACCACCCCAATAGCACGGCTAAGGCGATTGCGTTGAATTGCGACGTCAGCGACGAGAGCGCATTAGAAAATCTAGTCAACAACACCATCGAGGCGTTCGGTAAAATCAGCATATTGGTCAATAACGCCGGCGGCGCCTATCCAAATGACCCACTCAAAACCTCGGCTAAAACCTTTAATCGCGACTTTAATTTCAATGTCACCAGCGCCTTTAATCTCACCCGCCTCTGTCATCCTTATTTACAACAAAACCAAGGCAAAGTGATTAATATTATTTCGGCTTCATCTCGTTATTCGCAAGCTGGCTTTAGTAGTTATGGCACCGCCAAAGCAGCCCTAGAACAACTGACCAAGCTGTTAGCCGCTGACTTTGCGCCAGCCATTCGCGTAAATGGTATTTCGCCCGGCACCATCTTAACCGAGGCTTTAGGCCAGTATCTTAACGATGACGTTCAGCAAAAAATGACGGCATTAACGCCCATGAAAGCCTTGGGCGAGCCACAGGATATTGCCGCTGCAGCCCTATATCTTGCCTCCACGGCATCGCGCTGGGTGACTGGTAAAATTATCGAAGTCGATGGCGGCGCGGAATCTACAACCTGGCCGTTCTAGGCCAAAACTCCGTATAAATACCCAATATTTGCCCGCAGCGTGGCCTAGTCTGGCACGCTGGCATTGTGGTCTGCGGCGGGTCCATGTTTATAATTGTCGCTGATTTCATCCGCTGACTCCGCAATCGACGGCAAACACGTCAGTATTCACGCCACCACAATCCACCAGGGTAGAGACATATGGACTCGAAAGCGCTACAGGAAATGATCGAACAATACGGCCCCGACGCCGCCGCCATAGGGCTTCGTGCAGCAAGCTCACTAACAATGCTTTTAGTCGGCTACTGGGTCGCGAAATTTGTATCTGGCGTTGTTCGTAAAGCTATGGCAAAGCGCGGCATTGATGCCACACTCACTAACTTCATTGTTAAACTGGTGTTCTGCGTTCTGTTCGCCTTAGTTGCTATCCCTGCGCTGGGCCATGCGGGTATTCAAACCGCGTCTGTTATTGCCGCCTTGGGTGCTGCCGGTTTAGCTGTTGGCTTAGCATTACAAGGCTCGCTAGCTAACTTTGCTGCCGGTGTACTACTTATCGCTTTTCGCCCCTGCCGTGTTGGCGACTGGGTCGACGCCGGTGGCTGCTCTGGCACCGTAGAAAGCGTTAGCTTATTTTCTACCATCCTGCTGACCGGTGATTATAAGCGTATTGTTATTCCTAACTCACAAGTCATGTCAGACGCCATCACCAATTACAGCGTTATGCCACGCCGCCGCATTGATTTAATCGTTGGCATTTCTTATGACGCAGATATGCGTGTTGCCAAAGACATTCTAAAAAAACTAGTTGATGCCGATGAACGTATTCTTAAAGATCCCGCGCCAACCATTGCCGTGTCTGAATTAGGCGACTCATCGGTTAATTTAATTTGCCGCCCCTGGGTAGCCACTGGCGATTACTGGCCAACACGCTGGAAACTAACCGAAGATATTAAAACCGAATTTGACGCAGCCGGCGTAGGCATTCCCTACCCACAAATGGATGTGCACTTTCATAGAGAAGAAACCGAACAGCAGTAGTCAGTTTGAGAGCGCACGGCACCCTGCGCTCTCAACAAAAAACCACTTTTTATATTAATTTCCAAGTAAGGGACACAATGAAATATCTTAATAGCACTCTGGCAGCCGTCGCTGCCACCGTGGCGGCCAACGGTGCATTTGCACAAGACGCAGCAACAAAGCTCTGGAAAGGCGACGTGGAATTTGGCTATTACCAACAAGAAGGTAATACCGAAGAATCTAGCGTTATCGGCAAAGCCAATGGTAAACGCAGCAATGGCCAATGGACTTACGACGTAACCGCCGAGGGCCAAAATAGTGAAACTACCGGTGTACGGTCAGCAGAACGCTATTTTTTAAGTAATCGCCTCGCCTACGACTTTAGCAAATTCAACTACACCTTCGGATACGCCTCTGCCGATAAAGACCGTTTCAGTGGCTTTGTTTACCAAGCTACAATGGCTGGCGGCTATGGTCGTCGACTGCTAAAAAACGACCGCATGACCTGGGACGCTGAAGTTGGTCCCGGTGTACGCGTCAGTGAATTTGAAACCGAGAGCGACGCCGGCGATGGTCAAATCACCGAAGCGATCTTGCGCATGTCTACTGACTTTTCCTTAGCCGTTTCAGAAACCGCCACCTTTGAGCAAAAGCTAACAGTGGAGAGCGGCGACGAAAACACCGTATCAAAATCAGTAACATCGCTGAAAACAAAAATTGTTGGTGGCCTAGGTTTAAAGATCAGCTACACCATGGAATACAACGAAATTGTGCCTAACGACACCGTGCATATGGATCGAGAAACGGCGGTTACCGTGGTCTATAGTTTCTAAATCAATGCTCACCACTCAACAATGCCCATACCAAAGGCATAAGTAGTAAGGAAGTGTAGAGGGCATGCCAATACATGACGCCCCTCTACACATCTAATGCTAGCCGCCTATACAAGAATCACTCTTTCCCGCGCTCAACATCAACTAGCATCACATGCTGCAAAATAACTGAATTTCTCTGAACTTAGCATCTCGTCCATTGACGGCAAGTCCCTCACATCTGGGTCGAGGTTATTAGCCTTAAACCACGTTCGCTCCCTCGTACACTGAATATGATTGTAATCAAGAACGCTATTGAGCATCGCGACTTTAAACTCAGCGCTACCATCCTTATATGCGGCAGCAATCAGTTTATCAACGGCAGCACCTAGACTTTTAGTCAGGTCGTTAACCGTATTAACCGTAAGAGGAAGTATCTCTGGAAGCGACGCTAGCAGTGCGCCTATTTGTGCTGCAGCGCCTTTACTTTCAGTGCCACCCATCGCTAGCTGCTGGATCCTAGTTGCCAGCGCGAGCATATTGTCGAATGAGCCTTTCTCATACAAATAGGCAAAATCCCATTGCTGATCGAGCATTTTTAGATGACCGAGCATCAGTGCAGCTTGCTCGGCGGCAAAACTATTGTCGGTAGGAATCGCCGGCATAATTACCGTTTCCAATGCCTTGCTGAGATTATTAATTCTGTTTGAAATATCAGGCAACATTTGGCAACTCCTCTCTGATTAACATTTCGATCTGATCTAAGAATACTGCGCCAGCTGAGCCCAACCAGGTGATAAGCAAGTCTTGGTGATTGTTTGCGCGCTGGCCGGCAATAATGGCGCTAGATAAATCCATAATCGCGCACTTCCAAGCATTAAGTACTTCGTAGTAACGCAAAACATTCGGCTTAATTTCACGACCAGACAGACACTGATATTCCGAAATAAACTTTTCTCTTTCCATTAAGCCGCACACCAAAAATTCTCCCTGAGCATTCCACGTGCCAAACAATTTTTGCAGAATCCATGCGAGATCTTCGTGAAAATCGCCAAAGTGAGCTAACTCCCAATCGAGGATAGTAGTGATAGCCCCGGAAGGCTCTTCAAACATAAAGTTACCGACACGATAGTCGCAATGAACAAGACATGGTTCTTTACAAATCGGCGCATTTTCGCGAAGCCATTGTTCAGTCAAAGTCACCATTGGCACTGGCTCAACACAGTCTTGCTGCCATGTTTCAGCCCATAAATTAACTTGGTACAGCGCAGCTTCAGTGCTGTTCGCTCTGGGAATAACGTAGTTCGGCAAAGCGGCATTTACCCATCCCTGCCAAGAGTGAAGCTTAACCAGAATATTCAGAAACTGCGGCGCAATAAGCTCTGCGTAATGACCGTAGCTAGAGCCTATGCCAGAAACACTCTGACCTTCTTGGCTCGTCGGCTTGGTTACGCCAGACACAAAACCAGTGATTAAACCGGGGCTACCCAGCAAGTCGCCTTCGGCGTCAACCGTTAATATCTCTGGCACCGGGAAGCTGCCAGCTAGCGCCTGAAGTAGCTCGGCTTCTCGTAAGCGGCAGGTTTCTACAATACCCTCAAGGGGGTCCATACGTAGCACATAGCCTTGGGGGGCCGCGAGACCGCTGTGCTGTAGCTGGAAAAGAAACTGTTCTTTAGACGCGCCACCAGTCATACGCTTAACACCGCTAATGGCGATCTCGCTCATGCCTTCGGCTTCAAATAACTGTTTTAAACTTTGCTCAATTTCCGCCGCCGTTTTAGGTTTGTAGGGGCCCAATTTACTGCGGCGCAGTTTACGCTCCAGAATATAGGCCATGCGCGGCTCAATGAGCGTATTACTAATTTCTGATATTTTCATATCCATTATCTACCTGCCTGAGGTACTTAGACCTGATTTCACCGCTGTATTAGTTACCGTTTCCCTGCCAAGGAAAGCTAAATCCACCCTCTCCCATACCATAGCCTTTGGTGCCATCAGCCATGGTGTACTCCATCATCTGCTCAACAAACATGAAAGAGTCGTAGGGAAACTGCCAACGGAATAAGGGAACACCAGTAAATTCGTAGAGCTTGCCGCTTTCATCCCAAACCTTCCAATGCACGTGTTTGAAGCCGATATCGTCGTCTTCATAGGTAATGGTTTCTTCGACTTTTTCTAAGGTCAACCAGCGTTCACCGTCATGTAATATTTTTTGATAGCTGTCACCGTGGGTGGTAATTCCGTGTACTGCGACGCAGCTAATACCATTATCGAAAATAGGCCAAGCGAGTCGATAATGAATCAAACCCGTCCAATTTCGTGGGCCAACACTCAGGTCACGAAAACCTTTATCGTTAATATGAATAGTTTCGCCAGTACGAAGATGGATGTCGCCGACTACTCGACAAAATCCTTCGGGATGAACATAGGTTAGCTCCTTGGCAATGGCATCGTCCTCACCGCACTTACTAAGGGCAATGCTGTCCCCCATAGGGTGAATTAAATCCCACTCCAATTCCGCATTAAAATCATCAGTTTCTATTTTAACGATTGCGGTTTGTTGCGATTTCGTTGCACGCATTGTGATACCGGCAATGGTAATGCCAGGATCTAAACGTTCTTCCGTATACGGCAGATTCATATTGATTCGAGTAAACAGGGGCTTGCCGTCTTTAAAAAATATGGCGAAGCAATTTATCTCACCAACATTTTCCAGAATACCAATACGAAAAAATCCGCCGGTTTTTTGCTCTCTGTCGTAAAAATTGAAATAGTAACTTTGATTCCATTTGTAAATATCTGGATTTGGAATATACCGTTCTATATTTTCGCTAAGATATTCTGTTGTGTAATCGGTCATCATTCGTCTCCTCGCTAAGCGTATATAAGGAAGCCGTTAAAAAGGGCGGCACTCGAACTATTTGAGCACCGCCAGTGGGAGGCCTTCTGGGTCTAAACTTAAATTGGTATCAATATGAGTAACCGACCGTTAGTCCAATGGTTCTAGACCGACCGGTAAGACGAGCTGAGGTATCTGAAGAGGCTATGACGTTAGTCGTGTAGTACTCATCAAGGATATTCTTGCCCCATAGCGTCACACGCCATGTGCCATCGTCAGAGCGGTAGCCCATACGCGCATTAACAACACTGTAAGCGTCCATCTCATTAAATTTATCTTTGATTGCTCTAGCGCCGCCCGCTTGTTGCGAAGGTGTATAACTCAAGCGATTACCACCAAACGCGGCATCGGACTCCGACTGACCGTTGAGATTTACACCAGCGTAAACTTCCGCGCCACCGCTGAGCGCCATCGTATACTCAGCATCGAGCATGTACGTTAGCTCTGGCGTAAATGGGATGGGATCTCCAGAGAAATCTTCTTCACCCGTTGCCAACACCAAGGCACCACTGCCGTCTCTAATTGCTTCGCTTGTAAAGCTAACACCTTTGTAATCCTTAACCTCTGACTGCAAATAGGTAAGCGCGGCCGTTAAGCGAAGACCTTCTGTTACCTGCGCGGTTATATCTGTCTCAAAACCGTAAATTTCAGTTTTTGGAACATTGTCCAGAGTGTCAAGGAAGCCAAAAATAGGGTCTAAGATTTTGGTTCTTAACTGCTTGTCTTTGTAATCATAGTAAAAAGCAGCACCATTGAGCTGAACCCTATTGTCCATCAAAGAGCTTTTAACACCCACTTCGTAGGCCTGAACAGATTCCTGAGTTACCGGATCTAACTGAAAAAAGTTTGCGGCTGCCAGTGCAGGATAACTTCCGGACTTATAGCCCTTAGATATATTGACGTAAACCAACGTGTCGTCACTAAGACCATAATCTGCACCTAGGCGCCAAGAGACATTATCTTCGCTTAACTCATCGACGTAAGGATCGCCAGGAACACCATTAGCATTAAGCGTATAGCAACCATTAATACCAATCGGCGTGAACGGTACCGTCCCCAGCGCATTACCAAGACTATTAAATAAGGTTGCAGTGTTTGCGCCGTCACCCGCATCAATAGCACCGGCCATATTCGGCGCCGCGTAGTTACAGCTATTCACCTTAATGCTTGAGTCTGTATATCGTGCACCGACCTTGACCGTAAGCTGATCTGTTAGGCTGTAATCAAGATTGCCGAACATCGCATACGTTGAAATGTCCTGCGCCAAGGAAATACCACTGGTATTTATATAGGCGTTTTGATCGGTGTAGTTGGTAGAGTCAATATATCTAAGGGTTTGATCTTCAGCGGTATTGCTTTCCTCGATATTGGCACCGACAACCCACTTAGTGGTCGCATTAACCGAGGACAAACGAATCTCACTAATCCAAGTGTCAATTTCGCCATAGCTGTCAGCTAAATCGAATAAAACCAAGGGTAAGCCATCACCATCAGTGTCTTGTGTTTGTTCAAATTCCTGATAGGTAGTCAACGCCGTTAGCGTCATCTCATCGCTAAGATCCCAGTCTCCACGTGCGACCAGCTGATAAAAGTCTCGCGCAGAAGATGGCGGTGTATCGGCAGACCAATCAGCAGCTTCGGTATCTTCAGCACTAAATTTCTGCGCATTAATTGCCGCCAATGTGCCAGGCGGATTACCTGTTGCGCCATCTACCGTGATCGCTGGGTTATACGCTATGTATTGCTGCGCTTGCGGGTCACTATCATCCTGCCAAGCGTTTATATTAAACATATAGGCAGAACGGTCAGTGGGGTTAAATTCGACAATCAAGCGACCGGCAAAGTAATCCTGCGCACCATTCTTATCATTTCTAGAAGAACTCTTTTGCCACTCATCCGCCTGCAAAGATGTCATCGACAGTCTCGCGCCGACGGTATCGCTTAACGGCCCACTAACAAATCCATTGAGTTCTTTTCTAGCATAGTTACCTATCGAAACATCACCGCCCGCCTCAAACTCTTGTCCGGGTTTGGCAGAAATAAAGTTTATAGCACCACCAGTAGAGTTTTGCCCAAACAGAATTCCCTGCGGGCCTTTCAACACCTCCACGCGCTCTAAATCATACGCAGCATGACTAGCCAGCACAGGAAACGGCATCGGCGCTTCATCTATATATAAGCTGGTTGCGGGATATGCACCCAAACTCTGCTCATTGAACCCAATACCGCGCAAAGTAAATATGGGCGTATTTGAGGTGCTGGACGAAAATACCAAGCCTGGCACCACCGACGAAATTTCTTCAAGTGAGCTGAGCTTTTGCTCAGACATTTGATCACCACTGACGGCAGAAATAGATAAGCCAACATCATTGATGTTTTCGGCGCGCTTATTGGCGGTAACAATGACCTCTTCTAGCATCGGCGCGGCGTAACTATTTGTAGCAAACATTGCCGCACTGGCAATGCCTATGACAATAGGACGCTTAGTAAAATACTTATTCATATACTACCCTCAGGTTAATGCAGTTTGACCCTGTAGAAATCACACGAGATATCCGTGCCATAGAGAACTGCCAACATCATTCACTTGCGATTCATTAGAGTTATTTCGCCAAATATTAGGGTTTCAGACGCCATGGGCTTATATTGATTGGCAGACATTCACGCTTATCAGGACTGCGTTCAAGGTAGCAATAGGCACTGAGAACGTACATAGACGGAAATCCGTCATATTTTCTCGAACAGATTAGGAGCAACATAGTGGTCATTATCGGATCAATCCGACAACTGTAATGACATTTTCAAATGTAGCCACAAGTACGTATTGACGCGTAATCTAAGGCGATTAACCTTAGGTAAATAAAAAGGTATTACGCAATGAATAATAATAATTTTGAAATGAGTAACCACAGCCACGCTCAAAGAGTGCTCAATCGCTCAAAGGCCGATGGCATATCACTTTTTATTTTTGACAAGCGCCAAAATGACGACAAGGCAATTAGCTTTTTATACCAGCGCCACACCAAAGTTGAAGCCATGGATGACTACCGGCTTCGCCTATATAAAGTCGACTCCTTTCTACAAAAAATGGCAGAGCCTCAGACTCTAGATGCCACCGCCGTGAAAGTAAAAATAAAGGAAAATGATATAACACATAATCTTCCCGCCAAATCAGACCCTAGCGATATATATTGGCGAGGGCTTGGCTATTACGGTTACCGACAAACAGCGTGCATGATTCACCGGCTAAGCAAAAACCTACACTTAATCATTGGCATGCAGATGCTACAGGAACGAAAAAATCTTTGCGTAGAGCAATCCTTGTCTGCCATGGAGGACTGGATGTCCGATAGTAGCGACTATATATTAGAAAGCTCTATCAATGCCTTACGTACAGAATGTATTACAGAATCGTCATTGCATAACATGGAAGATATCGCGCCGGATATAAGCCCACGGGAACAGCAGGTGGTTTTTGAAATCGTGCAAGGCAAAAGTAACAAGCAAATTGCGAGCACCCTATCGCTGTCCAACTACACGATAGAAAACCACCTTAGACGAATTTACCAAAAATTTGGCGTTAGAAGCCGAACAGAATTAGTTGCGACATTAAATGGAGGACGAATAAAATCTCTATTGCCCCCAGAGGACCAGTAATTTTTAAAAACCAGTATTAGTCAGCCTACACACTCATATCTAGCTGCTCGCAATAGCACAGAAAAATCCGGTCTGGTTACCCGCTATGGATCTATTTTCAAGTGAAATTAGAATAGGCGTGGCCATTAAAACCCCAGCTAACGTCGCCGGTAACGACGGCAATATAAACATGTCACCATTTATTCTATTTTCTTAGATCTGCGAGTAAGCCTATAAGACACTCACAGTAAATACCGCTAGGCAACCGCCATTTTTAAACTTCTTACATTATAAGTTTGAGCCATCACGTTTTTCTTTATGGTAGTTGATGAGGTGCGGGGATTATAAAGCACTTGTTTGATCTGCTTACCGGCTGATTTCAAATACGACTCTACTGCGAGATTATGGGGTTTATTTCCCCAGTCTTCGCCAATCACGAAAATATCTGCATTCACCTCTTTGCAGCCCGACACATACTCAAGTTCATCGTAAGACCGCACAATATCCACGCAGCTCAATGCCCTAAGCATTTCCATTCTTTGCTCTAAAGGAATAACAGGTACGTTAGGTTTGTATGAATTCACCACACGATCTGACGCAACACCAACAGCTAACACACCACCCAAGGATTTACAGTACTGCAGTAAAGCAAGATGTCCCACGTGTAATAAATCAAACGTTCCTACGGTATATACAATCATATGTTATTTAATTCCTCATAAAATAAATATTAGCACCGCTTTAACGGCAGTTTTTGCGGACCTACATACTCACGATAAAAGTTTCCAAGTGTAAATTGCCGTTATTCCTAGCGTGTAGCATGCAAGCAGAACGACATTTCTCGGATTACCAGAAAGCTTAGGGGTTTTAATTTCAGACACATTCAAAGCAGCGAGTCCCAATGCGCTGACATAAAGCACAGCTGAGAATATTCCAATAGGCAGAATACTTTCTAAAAGAAATATCGAAACCAGAATAATATTGTTGTTATCTAGGGCCAGCCCTGTGTACTTCGACTCATCAGACAGGCCAAAGGTACTGAAGTAGCTCAAACGTATTGCGCTGGCAGCAAGCACGATAAAGGCTACCGGCAGAAATATCGGATCAAAAACACCGAAGCTAAGCAGCAAAACCGCAGGCGCTACACCATAGCTCACTATGTCGATAACTAGGTCGAGTTGACCACCGAAAATGCGGTCGCTCCCCGTGCGCCCCTTCATCCTTCGCGCCACCAAGCCATCGGCCCAATCAAACGCAACGGCCCATATCATGCCAATCATCGCAGCATAGAAAACGCCAAGAATGCTGAAATAAATTGCTAGGATCGTGCATGCCAAGCCAGCAAGAGAGCACACATTAGGGAGATCTTTTACAAAAGAAATAATACTAGGCTGTACGTATTGAGGTTCTTCGTTATTGCTAATCATGGCGTTCCTAGAAGTAAGTACAAACTAAGGAAGCACCTACATCACGCTAAAAAAAACGCGCAGCATCTCGCTGCTAATAAAAACAGAGTTACGCCAAAAATCTGAGTTATTCGCATAAAGATCGAAAAGCGAAAACAGCAGGTGCTATGAATCGACCCTATTCGCGTGTCAACAAACAGAATCGTAATATGGAGGATAAAGATGTGAGCCGTGTCGAATTAACACATGGGAACGGCAACTACCCACTATACGCTCTATTTAGACTGTCGCACAGGAGTTTAATAGTTTATTTATATGGCGGAGCCCTGCAGTATAGTTTTTTCCAAGACCCAATAGGATCTATTGCACACATTGAAACCGAATTTCTGTTTTAGGGAAATTGCCAAAAATATAAGGCGGTCTTGCATCAATAGCCTCCAGAATCTCAACTCGCTTCCCGGTCTTTTGGCACTGTACATATGCCTCACGCATTGCATCTGCCTTTAATGTCCCCATTCCCGAAAATCCTGTTGCCGCTTGCCGTGACACCATGTATGTATCATTCCCCATTGGAACAATCCCCGAGTTAGACGCGCAGCCTACCAAAATCAGAATCGGCATAAAATGGCTTAATTTCATAAATAATCTCTATTTGTTTAGGTTGCGGGCCATAGAATACAGGACATTATTCCATATGCTTATAACCCATCCAACTCACGCTGCAATGCCACTTCATCCATAACCCGCAATTGCCCATAGGCGAGTTGGATAATCCCCTCTGATTCAAACCGCTTTAGCTCGCGACTGATGGCCTGCCGAGAAACCCCTAGCATTTTTGCTAGGTCTTCTTGGGGAAGGTGCACATCAATCAACATACCGGGCTTATCATCGTTCACGCCGTAAAAGGCCAGCAATTCCAAAATGCGCTGGGCCAAGCGCGCAGGTAAGGGAAATAGCGCCACTCCTTCTACGTAACTCAAGGCCAAGCGTAATTTGCGACACAGCATGGGGATAAAATATTGATATAGCTCGGGCTTGGCTTTTAATAGGGCATCGAATCGTGCTCGGGGTAAAAATAATACCGCGCAGTCCCCCATGGCGAAAGCATCAAGACTACGCGGCAAACCGTCCAGCAGCGACACTTCGCCAATCCAGTCACCCGGCTCAACCAGCATCACTAACAGCTCTTTGCCCTCGCGACTGCTATTACTGAGTCGGATACGACCCTGCACCACACCAAACAAGCCGTCGCCATCATCACCCTGCGCATAAACACACTCGCCATCGGCAAGTTGTTTTACTACGCTCACGGCCATTAATTCTTCAACCACGTCGGCAGGTAGACCTGACAACAGCGGGTTGGTGGCTAAGATTTCGCGCTTATCGATCACCATGTACTTCCGTATTACTAGACACTTTTAATTTTATTCGCGGCCATTCACGCCAACACTGTAACTTTATTGACAGTTTTTAAGCTACAGAGCGCCGACAATTAGACTATAGATTAAACTCAGATACGCAAAACAATAAGGATAACGTTCCATGACGGCAATCACTTCACTTAAAGATCGTGTGTCTGCACAAGAGTGGCAGCTTCGCGTAGACCTCGCCGCGGCTTACCGGCTAGTCGCCTTATACGGCTGGGATGACTTGGTTTTTACCCATATTTCAGCGCGAGTGCCCGGCCCGGAGCATCATTTTCTGATCAACCCCTACGGGATGATGTTTGAGGAAATCACCGCCTCATCGTTAGTAAAAATCGACCTCAACGGCGAGAAGGTCGAAGATTCGCCCTACCCCGTCAACCCTGCCGGTTTCACCATTCACAGTGCGATCCACCAAGCGCGAGAAGACGCCCATTGTGTAATGCACACCCACTCGCTTAACGGCGTTGCGGTGTCGGCCCAACGGGGTGGCGTATTGCCACTGTCTCAACAAGCCACACTGATACTCGCAAGCCTCGGCTACCACGATTACGAAGGCATTGCCTTGAACGAAGACGAAAAGCCGCGTTTGGTTGCCAATCTCGCGGACAATACCTTCTTGATGCTCCGCAATCACGGTTTGCTAACCGTCGGCAACAACCCTGCAGACACGTTTTTGGCCATGTACATCTTTGAGGCCAGCTGTATGATTCAGGTACGCGCACTGGCGGGCAACCGCGAATTAATTCCGATCAACCCCGCTATCGTTGAAGGTGTAAAAGAAGCGGCAAAAATTGTGACGCGCGGTATGTTCGGCGGCTTAGCCTGGCCGGGATTACTTCGTAAATTAGACCGCCAAAACCCCGGCTACGCAGAATAGCAGGAGCACACTATGTCCACGACAAACAACGAATTACAGCATTTCAATAGCTTTGCAGAGTTCTATCCTTTTTATTTAAATGAACACGTCAATAAAACTTGTCGCCGCCTACATTTTGTTGGCAGCACGCTGGTTTTGAGCCTGCTAGTTAGCACCGTGGTAAGCCAGAACTGGGCCTTGCTTTGGCTGCTGCCGGTCATTGGCTACGGCTTTGCGTGGGTGGGGCACTTCTTTTTTGAGCACAATAGGCCCGCCACCTTCAAACACCCGCTATATAGCTTTATCGGCGATTGGGTAATGGCAAAAGACATGCTGATTGGCCGAATTCCTTTTTAAGGAAAAGCCTCACGAGCACGACAGCGTACTTATTTACGCTATGCTGTTACTGAAGATACGCCTCAAACCACGCCTTCAGTAACAGGAGCTATGATGGACATTGTTCTACTAAGCAGCTTTTTAAAATGGTGCTGCATCATTAATTTCAGCTGCCTATTACTCAGTACATTCGCGTTTTTACTCATGCCCGACTTCATATTCAA
Organism: Zhongshania sp.; assembly: GCA_018066965.1. Taxonomy (GTDB): domain Bacteria; phylum Pseudomonadota; class Gammaproteobacteria; order Pseudomonadales; family Spongiibacteraceae; genus Spongiibacter. Next base: position 40,892 of record JAGPVP010000043.1, read on the forward strand.
AGTACATGGCAAGCTATTCAAACTCACAAGAGAATCCTTCAACACCCAGATTTACCAATTTCTGGCGATGTATAAAATACTGATTTTAGTCTTTAACCTAACTCCCTTTTTGGCGCTTTGGATTATCCAAGTGTGAGGATATTTTCGCCACGCGGCTAGACTGCGCTAGAATCACCTACCTTGTTGATAATCGGTTTGGAATTTCGATGAAAAAAATTAGCCTTCTTATTGCCTGTGTCATTTTAGCGGCCTGTTCGGGTAAGCCCAGTGATCGCCAAATAGAAAAATTAGTCTCAGAGGCCGTGCTCAGCGACGGTGGAGCTGAAACCTACAGTATCTCTGACTTTGAAAAGACCAATGGGCTGGCTAAAAATGAGCAGCTTTATATAGCCGACGTCCGCTACCAACTCACCTTTAAAAAGGGCTTCGACGAACTGAGCGACCAAGTCATTAACGCACCCAGCGACTCGCCGTTCGAGACTGTGGGCGCAGGATTCAAACTCATGACGATGCGTATGCAATTTGGTGACTTTAAAGCAGGTGACTCCATTACCAAGGAAGATCGAGTGCAGCTAATAAAAACCGAGCAAGGCTGGCGCTTAGACAACTATTAGCAAACCTTGCTGAGCATTTTAGACGGGGTTTTGCTAGGACCATTAATGGGCACCGTAACCACAACCGAGCAGCCCCCGTACCATCTTGTTCACCCCCACATATTTCATCGCTTTTCGCCGTCGTCCCGTATTAGTCATATTCATCAAGAAGAGCGCAGGATTTCGATATCCTGTAACAAATGTTCTATGATGTGACATTGAGCAATCAACAGCCCCACTAAACAATAAATAAGGGGAATATGATCATGATTGAAAAAACACACTTCGCTGCCCGACTTTTGCTCGGCGGCCTTGGCACCTTACTGTGTTCCGCACTGCTACATGCCGAAGTCAGTGGCTTTCAAGACCGGTACTTTGCGGAGGTGGATGGCAGCACATGGGTGCTGCAACTAGAAACCAATAAAACCTTTCAATCGATGGTTACCGCGAAGTTACAAATGGGCGACACCCGCAACCGTTACTTGCTCATGGGCGGACTGCGTAATAGCCAAATTACCGGCAGCTATAAGCCATTGATGGGAAATTCCGACAGTTTCCGCGGCGAACGCCGTTTTGAAATTAAACGCCTTACTGAAAAGACCCTACGCCTGACTTTAAACGATGAAAATGGCAAACCCAATCAAAACCTCAATTTCACCTCAAACGCCACACAAGCACCCATAGACACGGCAATTTTAGGCACTTGGCTCACTATAGCTGAGCCCGCTGGCAGCCTTAACAAGCCCTATTCCGGCGAACAATGGGCTATTCGTTTTATTGACGACGGTACGCTTTGTGAAGACAGCTACACCGTCGACACCCGTAAGCCACAGGTACAGAAAGATCCGTGTTTAACCGCGCAGCAGCGTCGCTGGAAAGCCGTAGACGGCAAGATATACACAGCAAATAATAACGAAGATTGGGCAATGCAATTCAACTATCGCTTGATGGGAGAACGCATGGTGGTGAGCTACCCCGGCGGCAAACGTCGGGTAGCTAATATGGCAAATGATTTAAAACTAAGCGCGGATAATCGCTAGTAATTCGTCGCCACGATAATCTCTGCGACCACCTTGTTCGGCTTGTTGAATCAGGCGTCTAATCTGCTCGTTCACTGGCACCGAAATACCGTGCTTCGCCGCCAAACGAATCACTTCACCATTTAACCACTCCACTTCCGTTTTACGCCCTCGCTCCAGGTCTTCCCACATAGAGGACCGCGCCAAGGGATCGATGGCTAACATCGGTTGCGCCAGCCGTTTAAACACAAAATCTGGCAAGCTCAATACTCTTGGAAGCCACTGCGCAGGGACAGCCGTTAATTTTTGTATGGGAATATTCTCGGCGGTAATCGCCGCCAGTGCTTCGCGCTGCAAGGCTGCCAAACAGAGCCGATAAGCGCGCTGCGACAACTCGTCTTTCAAGCAAATGCCTGATAAGGCGTTGATAGGGTTATTCAAATTTAATAACAACTTAGACCAGAGTACCGAGCGCATATCGGCGTGGGTTTTGAAGGGCGTTCCGCTGGCCTGAAAAAATCCCGCCAACTCCTGCGCCATAGCCGCGTCTTGAATAATAACTTCGCCGTCGGTGCCTGCGTGAAAACAGCCTTTATCGCCCTGCAAGACATTAAACGCAATCATGCCCGGCAACACCGTATTTTGCGGCATAGCCCGCTGTAATAAAGCCGCATTGCCCACGCCATTTTGTAGGCTTATCACGATAGTTTTAGCGTCTAAAACCTTAGCCAAATCCGCCACAACCGCCTCGGTGTCACCAGACTTAACCGTCACGATGATGCAGTCGCGGTCGGCCATGGCCGCAATGTCGGTATAAAAGCGCAGTTGTGCAGCGGGAATATGATGATTTAAACCACGAAAATCACTGATACGTAAGCCGTGTTCCGCCACTGTCGCAGCAATACGTTCACGGCCTAAAAAGCTGACTTCAGCGCCACCCATCAGCAAGGCTGCGCCGACGTAACAACCAATACTACCTGCGCCGATTATTCCCACTCTTAGTGCCATGCTTTACTCCGCATTTACTCTGTTTAGGTTTATTATTTTAAAACTCATCCAGCTAAGGCACGGCTTACCACTAGTAGCGATACGCCACTTCAATACCGTAACTTAAAGGCTCTCCCCACAGTACGGCGCGGTCAGCATGGGGCAAATTATCTATAGCGTAAGTTTCGTACTCTTCATCGAGTAAGTTTTTGCCCCACAGCGCCACACTCACTTTGCCGCTGCCAAAGGCGATGTCATCTAGGCTTACCCGGGCATTCCACAATTGGTAGTCACGCAAAATAGTGTAGGCCTTTTGCACATCGCCACCGCCCAAGCGTGTGTCCATATAATTGGTGTTAACGTTGGCGTGCAGAACCGCTGACTCGCCCCGCCATGCTATCCAATCAGCAGACGCGGTATAGCTGTTCACCGGCGCCGCCGAGAAGGCATAGCGCTGGGTGACGTTATTGCCAAAACTGTCGATAACCTCGGTGATTTCAGCGTCTAAATAGGCGTATTCCATGGAGATAATAAGATCGTCGCCAATCAAGGCCGTCGCATCAAATTCAAAGCCCGACATCCTAGCCTTGCCTGCATTTAACACTTTGGTGTCGGCAATGGTGCCGTTGAGGATAAAGTTCATCTGCATGTCGTCGAACTCGGTTCGATAAACATCGGCATTGACCCGCAAGCGACCATTCAGCCACTCGCTCTTAATTCCCAGCTCGACGGTACGTGCTTTTTCCTCACCAAAGCCATCGGCAAAACCAACGCCGTAATCTATGCCATCCGAAGCTGCGCCTTGATTACCATCTAACTGCGGATCACGGGTATTAAAGCCACCACTTTTATAAGCTTCAACAATTTTGCCGTATACATTAATGTCGTCGTTAATTTCATACTCGCTCAGCAGACTAAAGGAATCGTCTTTAAATCGGCTGTCGCCAGATACATTGTCAAAACGCCGATCACCCGGCAGGCCCGCTTGCATAAAAATCGGGCCCAGCACCGGACCTAACACTGGGTTTTGCGCCAACTCTGCCAAGGGTACAACCAGCGGCAAACCCGATACCGGAGAATACTCAATAAACACCTCATCGCGCTGATTTTTAAGGGCGTAACGGTGGTCTCGGGAATGGCGAGCACCCACGGTGAGATGCAGGGCCTTATCCAGAATATCTGGCGTCCACGTAAGTTGCCCAAACGCCGCTAAGGCCTGATTTTCGACCTGATACTTTTGGCTGAGCAAATTGACGATATGTGCGTCCTCAAAGCCATCAATCGGTGCGGTTAACTGCAAATGAAAGGGGCTGTTATCCTCAACCGCCGACTCCTCAAAATAATAAGCACCGACGATATACTCAATACCCAGATCGTCTATCGCGCTGCTAAATTGTAATTCGTGCGAGCTTTGATGTTGCCGAACTTCAGGGCGTACCAACGGCGTTGCACCACCCGTCGCAAACTGCGCCGCAGGACCGTCGTAGCTATTGGTGTCGAGCCGGTAATCTGCTGCACCAAGACCGCCACCCAAGTCGGTGTAAGCGGCATCCTTTAGCTCACGATACGAGCCGATATACTTAAAATCGCCCAAATCAGTATTAGCACTAATGATCAATGCGTGACCTTCCACATCACTATTAGACGCCTCTAAAGGCGAGGTCGTCGCTAATGAGGTCAACATATTATCGGCGAAACGGCTACGGGCCTGAGCCGCGCCTTTTATCGCGTTGGACTGCCCTTTATTACCATCATGGTCTGGCGGCGTTACCGCTTGAAACATATAGTTGTAGGACTCTAGCTCAGAGCGATCGTAGCTGTAATCAAGGCGAACGCGCTCACTAATATCCCAGCCCAAGTCAAAGCGCGCACCTTGAATATCGCGATCGCCAAAATCGCCGCCGGGGCCGATGTTGTCCACAAAACCATCACGGCTTTCCGTTAAATACGCAAACTTGACGGCCAAGTTATCGGTCACTGGCAAATTAAGACTGGTTTTTGAGCGAAACAAGGCACGGTTACCCGCCGACACAATCTGACTAAATTCCATGGCGTCGGTATTGGGGCGCCGCGTAATCAAATTAATGGCCCCGCCGGTGGTATTGCGGCCATATAACGTACCCTGTGGCCCGCGCAAAATCTCAATCCGCGCCAGCTCCGCCACATCCATCGACGTACCGCTGGATCTAGCGATATATACACCATCTATATACAGTGCGACGGGGGTATCTTGGGTCACCTGTACGTCACCAATACCAATACCACGAATATAGATACGCAGGCTGCCGCCATTAATCGGAAACGGCTCAATAGTGAGCCCTGGCACCTTGTTGGAAATATCTTTTAGACCGCTAATACCTTCAACGTTTAAACGCTCTTCATTGAAAACCGTCAGTGATATAGGGGTATCTTGCAGTGACTCGGTTTTCTTGCGAGCACTGACCAGAACTTCCTCAAGGCGGCTCGCTTCCGCCGCAAAAGTGATATTTGAGTTCAGTATTGCACCCGCGACTGCGGCGCAGACCAACATGGATCGCAGCGGCGTTAAGGTCGCAACGGTGCGTAGTCGCACTAAATATGGGAAAGTATTAGCGTGTATAAACGTCATTGTCTTCCATTTCTAATTAGTTTTATGAGGTTCGCGAACAAGCGCCTTCGCCTCTGTGTTCAACACTCATTTACCCGCAAAGCACTAGTGTCAGTTACTATTAGCCCTTCGTCAAAGCGGAGTAACAATACCACAAGGCCGCCTGACAGAAACCTCGGTAGCGTATCATTAGCCCTCAGGGAAATTGCGCATATCCACACGTAAAGTACGCGTGTAGGCTAGTTCAGCAAATAGGGCGGTGAGCACTATAGCGACCAGTCCCTTAGCGACTAGCAATTGTCATGAACTGGTAACTGTTTTTGCTGCAACGCTTTCTATAAAATGCACGTTACTGTGAACAATCGATACCCGAGGCCCATCACTCATGCCCGAGCAAACACAGCCTGAAAACATGTCGGCTAAAGCTATACCACCACTACTGTGGATGCAGACAATTTTGTTTTCCAGCACCTTACTGATCGCACTGATCGGTGTCCCTTGGTATGGCATTAGCCAAGGTTTTACGTGGACTGCTTGGCTAGGTTTTTTCCTCGTTTTGGGTGCCAACGGTATGTCTATTACCGCCGGCTACCACCGACTTTGGGCCCACAATAGCTACAAAGCACACCCACTTTTAAAAATCCTGTATGCCCTGTTCGGCGCCGCCGCCACCCAGAACAGCATTCTAATTTGGGCATCTGGCCATCGCCGCCATCACCGCCACGTAGACCATGTGGATAACGACCCATATTCAGCTAAGAAAGGCCTGTGGTTTTCTCATATTGGCTGGATGCTACGCGACTACCCCGCCAGCGCAGAAGACTTCTCCAACGCCAAAGATTTACAGCGCGACAAAATTGTCATGTGGCAGCACCGCAACTATTTAGCGCTGGTGCTGTTCATGAACATTGCACCCGCCGTTGCCCTAGGTTTTATCACCGGCCACATGCTTGAGAACATTCTGCTCGCCGGCGTGCTGCGTTTGGTGGTCAGCCATCACACCACGTTCTTTATTAATTCCCTCGCGCACTTTTGGGGACGCCGTCCCTACACGGACGAAAACACCGCCCGCGACAATGACTTTTTGGCGCTCCTTACCTACGGTGAGGGCTATCACAACTACCACCATATTTTTCAAAATGACTATCGCAACGGCATTCGCTGGTGGCATTACGACCCAACCAAATGGCTGATCAAGTCTGCTTCGTGGATGGGCTTAACCTGGGATTTACGTAAGATTCCAGATTTCAAAATTCAGCGCGCCGTCATGACTATGCAATTCAAAAAGGCCGAACAAGCCTTACGTAATCGCAAAGGGACTGACACCAATCAATTTACCGCCTTCCTAGAACAGGAATACCAACAGTTCTGCGACCACCTAAATGACTGGAATACCGTGAGCCAACGCTGGATGGAGGCCAAACGCGAACACCTCGCCGCTCAAAAAGATGCCTTACAACTGAATTTAGCTGGCAAAAAAGACGCTCTACAGCAAAACCTGCACGACGCATGGGAACACGCGACCCTGCGTAGCCGTTTAAAAGAGCTGGAATACGCGCTAAAAATGCAGCGCAAGCGCCTGCAAATGCTGACGATGGAAATGGCGTAACGCCGCCAATTCATCACACTATCGTTCTCTCGATGACTTCGAGGGAACGATAGCTCAATTAAATACCGTCATACCCACCCTATCTCTACACCCGTATATCGAATGCAGCGTTGCGCCGTGTCACCCCATCGTTCTATCCCGTATATTTACGATCATAGATGGATCGCTAAGCTCAACATCTAACACGTCAATGTATTCAACAAAACAAGGCATTTAACGCAGGGGAAAATAATGGCAATTACCGGCGAATGTTTTTGCGGAAATATTAAATATAAAATTGATGGCAAGCTCAAAGACGCGCGCTCTTGCCACTGCTCGCGCTGTCGCAAAGCGTTTAGCTCGCAAGCCTCGGCTTATGCCTTAGTAGAGCCACATGAATTTAGCTGGCTACAAGGCGCGGAGTTGTTAACGAGCTTTGAGTCATTGCCAGAATTTGGTTTTCAGTTTTGCAGCCAATGCGGATCGACCCTGTGCGGCACGCATAACGGAATGCCCCACGGCGTAACGCTAGGCTGCGTTAATGGCGACCCTGATGTAGAAATTGGCTACCATCTTTTTGTAGGCTCAAAAGCGACATGGGAGATTTTACCGACTGGGGTTACATGCTTTGACGAAGGTCCGCAATAAACGTCTGACAAACCTCCCTAACCACAAATACTAGATCGCCTATGTGCATACCCAAGGGACATACACACAGGCGCAGTACACCTAAGTATTCAACACGTATCCTGAACGGTTTAGTCTATTCTGCCGCGTACACTAAATGCTGGCGACACTAACTCACCCTGCCATAGCAAGTTTGCACTAGCGTCCATGCCGGGTAGTACAACCGGCGGCCGATAGACCATTCTAAAACGCTCATTAGGTGCCGCGGCGGCAAGTGATGCCGAACCTGTTACGCCATCTTGTAAGACATACCAGCGCGGCAACGCGGTGTCTAATTCAGCGCGATATTCTTGCCCCGGCGCCAAAGTAATAAGATCGCTTTCTTTCAAGACATAGGGGCTGCAGCGGGTATCCGCCATGGTGAATCGCCGCCCCGTATCACCCTCAGTTTGTAAGGAAAAACCACAGTGAGCGTCATTATCAGCGATCTGCAAGGGGGTTTCAGACACGTTTTTTAAAGTGAGAATAACGGTTGGACTACGCGGCGGTGCTCCTTCACCGCGATCATCTTCCGTCGTCACGGTATTTTGCTCTAAGCGGATACCAATACGACTCCAACGGTAATCCGTTAATACCGCGCGACCGCTGCGCCCTAATGCCATCGCGACTTCCATTGGAATTTGCAAATCATCCCGCTCGCCGCGCTTGCGTTCAATCTCAATGCCGCTGCCCTGCTGAACAAAATACTGTTCAATGCCGTAGCGAACTTGAATTTGTCCTCCGCTAACTTCTCGACTCACTCTTCCCTGCAAAAACAGGCCCGCGCTGGGCTTGCGATCCGTCAGGTAATCTAGCTGATAGACATCGCTCGCGCTGGGCTTTAAAACCGCGTAGACCTTATCTTCGCGCTTTAGCGAGTTCGCCGGTATCGATGACCTAAACCGCGCGGTATCTATAGTGTTAAGCGAGTAGCTGAGCTGAACAAAATCTCCACGAAACGGGTCACGGGGATCGACGGGCGCCGTGCGCAAATACACCTGCTCACCGCGATGTCGTATCCACTCACGCTCACCTGCCATATACGCCAACACCGCGAACTGACTTAACACCAACCCTATAATCAAGACTTTACGCACGGGGCTTCTCCAGCTTACGACGGGTATTTTGTTTGGAATAACGCAAGCCGACGACAAATAACAGCACACCCAGCAATAAAAATATTGCTGACCGCGCTAATAAACTCTGAAATAAATCGGTAAACCGTGCAGTACCTAATAAAACCAACATAATGCAGCCCAGCGATAAGACTCTGCCCTTGAGGTACTCGGTGCCACGGTACACATACAGCACACCGTAAGCTAAAAATACCAAATTAAACACCAGGCGGCTCAGGCCGCTTACATCGCCGCCAAACAAGGCTGGCAACACCGCGCACACCAATACCAGCAATACCAAACCACTTTCCAGCCACTGCTCTGGCGATGCCGGCCGCGTAGTGGAACGAGCCAGTACCACGCCCCAAGCCACTATGGTAAACAGCAGCGGTAATAACACATACAACAAGCCAAAACCGGCAAGCTGCGACATGCCTGACAGCAAGGGAAGCCCTGTAAACGTGCCAATATAAATTAAGGGCAACCAGAGCATGCTAGCGCAAAAAGAGAAGACAGAAGCACTGGCAGGGAAGGCACTAGCCGCCGCTAATCGTGCCACCGCAAAGTAACTGCTAAGCAATAACAAACCGACGATGAACAAATACTTGTCGCCAATACCAAACACCGTAAACGCATACGACAGCGGCACGGCGAGCAGTAATAACACCAACATCGGCGTGGAGCGCTGCAACCACGCCAACGGCAATATAAGCAGTAATAACATCCAGCTCGCGACCGGCAAGTGCCGCCCAAATTCAAAGGTTTCTAGCCCGCTCCAGAGCAATAATAGAATCGTCGCCAATACGCCGTGAGCAACCGACGGTAAAGCCCACGCCAAACTCAGCGCCGCAAGACACCACAGCAAAAAGCCATTCGGATAATGCGCATCAAAATGATAAATTTGCGCCACTAGCCAAATACCCGCACCAAAGAGCATGGTGCCCAACAGGTGCAAACTTTCCACCACGCGGGGGTTAGCGTTGTCATTTTTAGCCATCAGCAACGCCGTTCCGTGGGCAGCTAAAATACCCACTGCGATCACCGTCAATTTCAAATAGCGGTGCATGCCGTCCCAGTTATAGGCAAACAGCAATATGACACCAAGCCCAAACACGCCGGCGCCCAACAGAGCAAAAATAACTTTGCCCCACGCCCCGTCACTTTTGGGTCGATATGCAACAAACGCCGGATAGCGGGCATACAAGGTTTGTGCCTGCTGATCATTAATAATGCCCTCCCGCAGCCATTGCGCAATTTCAGCGCGTAACCAAGGGTTGTTATTATCCATATTGCTCCTGCAAAACTAGAGTTACTGAACGAAGGGGGCGGCGAAAAGTGCCTTCCAGCTAGGCATTATGGGCAATCAGGGTGCAGTATTAAAGGGCTCACAAGGGAATGTGAATAATAGATTTTTAAGCAGAGAACACATCTTTGGCATAAAAAAAAGCAGTGTTGCCGAGCGTTTAGTTTAAACGCCCACCAACACTGCCAAGGTATTGCTAAACAACGGAAGGCCTAATCAATAGATCACTAAAAAATGCTATTTTCTAAACCAAGGCCGCCGTTTTTCTATTTTTGCTTCCTCCATTCCAGTCGCTACCGCAACACCTAAAAGGCGCCACTCGCCGTAAATCATTTGGTAGAGAAGATCGAAATTAACCACTTCTGGGGGTATCGAAAATTTACCGCGCATGCGCAGTAAACCCGTTGCCCCAACCTGCGGTGCAATTTCGTATTCTGGTTGTAGCAACAAAGCTCGACTTAGATCAACGCCCGACTTCTGCAAGCCCGAAAATAATACGGCGACATCGTCCAAGGTATTTTTACGCTGAAATTCCGGTGCCGCAATTTCACGCAACACCGAATAATTCAAGGTATCGTTAGCATGCTCGATGGCTAAAAAAGTTGACCACAGAATCCGCGCACCCTCTGCGGAATCAAACTTCTTTACGTCTTCGTCAGCATATGCGCTCAAGGCAAGCGCCAAAAACGTCCACACCAACACCATCGATCTGAGTAAACAAAACCCCCGAAATCCGGAGGTCATCGTCGTCAAACGTTTTACCATGAAGCAGTCATCCCAACACGGCCACCTACAGTAGAATTACTTTTACCGCTACCAACACCGAACTCAAACTGCAGCGTTTCGGTCGCGCGAATAGCGCCTGATAGGGCGGTGGCTTCTTCACCTTCAAAGTAGCCTGCACCGATGCTCAACGCAAATCTTTGATCAACAGGAACATAGGGTGAGTTCATGGCCATTGCCAAGGCAATACCACCACGGTTCTCTTCTATTGCATCACGGTTTTCCTGAATCTGGCTAAATGTAGCGCCACCATCCGTTGCCAAATTGCCATTCGCATCAGAGGTCACAAATTCAGTTGGACCAGATTGCGCTGCACGACTCGCAGAAGATGTAATACCAGGCGTGGTGTACGTACTAGTAGAGGTACCCAACACAACTTGATTTGCACGGGTAGACGTTGCACCTGCACCAATCGCCACAGCATTATCATGAACGGCACTAGCGCCATCACCAATAGCGACCGAACGAGCACCGCCAGCTGTTGCGGCTTCACCCACCGCGACCGAACGCACACCATTAGCTTGCGCCAAATGGCCAAGCGCAGTTGAGCGCTCGGCGTTAGCACCAGACTGCCAACCATAGGCGGTCGCACCAGGACCAGTTGCAACAGATTCACCACCGACAGTCGTTGTCGAGTTTCCATTTGCAACGGCCATAGTACCAATTGCCATTGCATCGACACCCGTTGCACTAGCTTGATTACCAATAGCAACCGATTCCAAGCCCTCCGCCGTAGCCGCCTCACCAACAGCCGTAGAACGCACGCCATTTGCCTTCGCTAAATGACCGAGTGCAGTAGCTCGCTCGGAATTAGCGCCAGACTGCCAACCAAAGGCCGTTGCACCTGGACCGGTAGCAACAGATTCGCCACCTACCGTTGTGGTTGAATTGCCATTGGCAATCGCCATGGTACCAATTGCCATCGCGTCATTTCCTGTAGCACTGGATTGATTACCAATAGCCACGGACTCCAAGCCTTGCGCTGACGCAGCTTCACCGACCGAAGTAGAACGTATACCGTCAGCTTTTGCTAAATGGCCTAATGCTGTAGCACGCTCCGCGTTGGCGCCTGACTGCCAACCCAAAGCAGTAGCACCTGGGCCGGTAGCTACCGACTCACCACCAATTGCACTGGTAGAGTTGCCGGTCGCCATAGATTGTGTGCCGACAGCCAATGCGTCAATACCGTTAGCGGTGGCTTCATTACCGAACGAGGCCGATTGAAGGCCTGTAGCCGACGACAAATTACCCACTGCAACAGACTGATCGTCTACCGCTGTAGCACCTTCGCCCACTGCGGTGGAACGCACGCCGTTCGCTTGTGACAAATGACCCAAGGCTGTCGCTCTCTCAGAGTTAGCGCCTGACTGCCAACCGAAAGCAGTAGCACCAGGACCTGTTGCAACAGACTCACCACCTACCGCACTTGTCGAATTACCGGTAGCGTTAGCCATCGTGCCCACTGCCAGAGCGTCAACGCCATCGGCGTTAGACTGATTACCTACCGCAACTGACTCTAAGCCCTTCGCCGAAGCTGCTTCACCCGTTGCCGTAGAACGGATGCCATCTGCCTGCGCCAAATGACCGAGTGCGGTAGCACGTTCTGCATTAGCACCAGATTTCCAGCCATACGCCGTTGCGCCTGGACCGGTTGCTACTGATTCACCACCAACAGCGCTCGTTGAATTACCGTTAGCGACTGCATCTGAACCGACAGCTAAAGCATCAACACCTGTGGCTTGCGCACCCAGCGTATCGGCATCACCGCCGTCACCGCCGATGGCGATCGCACCGTCACCTGCTGCACCTGCATTATCACCAACAGACACCGCGCCAATACCTGACGCCGCAGCTGCTTCACCGACCGACGTTGAACGA
>JAGPVP010000066.1 GCA_018066965.1 Zhongshania sp.
TTCCTGCTTCTGACGGGTTTAACGTGCAGTTGTTGTAGCCGCCCGTAGAATCAAAGCCGTCAGTACCAGTGAAATCAACGGCATTCCTTCCAATCTGATAGGTGTAGCCACCTTGCGTGATGTCGGGGTTGCAATAGGATGATGTGATGACGCTTTTAGCCGTTAAACCATTAAAATCCGTAACTCGCTCATCAGAAAAGGCGATTAGCTCTCTGATTTCCCGACCACTTACTACAAATTGCTTTACGACCAGAATGCCATTTGATCCTTTCCGATGTGAAATGGTGACGTCCACTTCACGATTATCCGCGTCCAGGCCGCTGTATGTCCGGTTTAGTTCATCATAAGTACAGATCGGCGCATTCTCGCAGTTATACCACGCGTCCGCCCGGTTGTCGTATGCTTCAGAAAACGGTTCTGGTGTGGCGGAAAGTCCACAAGATTCGTTCCATGAGTCGGCAATTTCCCCAGAAACAGTAGTCGCACCAAACTCATAGGAGAGGCCACCGACCGAGTGCCGGCATTCACTGTTTCTCATTAGGCTAAACGCACTTCGCCCGTTTAAATCTACCTCGTAGTCACCGGCATTGTTGTTGATCGATACGGCCAAGTGCGCGCGTGCATCGGCAACGCCAACCAGAGATGTATTGGCGTTGGCCTGCACGAAGCTGGTGACGAATGGGTCATTTTCAAAGTCTTCAGTTTGCTGATCGAAATCGATGATTGAATCCGACGCGCTAGGAAGTTGAAGCGTTGTCGTATCTCCGTCAGCATCAAGGGTCAAAAGAAGTCGTGCGATGTTAAGGAAATAATCCTGACTATGGGTTTCGTTCTGCAGATCCATTGGCGTGATGATGTCTCCCGCCGAGACAGTACCAATCACATTGCCATAGAGCGTGAAGCTGATGTAATCACCGGCTTTGTAGGTGAATTCCCCGTTGGCATTGGTCATACCTTCGCCAGTGTCTGTTTTATAGGCCAAGCCCTGCACTGGCGAGTCAACAAAGACTCCTTTCAGTGTGCTGGGCGTCCCGCCGTCAGTTCCATCTGTTTCTGGGCCTGAGGCGTCATTGCCGCTGTTACTTCCTCCGCCGCATGCTGTTAGGGCTAAGGTCATGACTGCGCCATAAGTGAGGCACCGCGCGGTGCTGTTCATTATTTTATACATAAATACTCCGTATTCTGTTTGTCCATAAATCATTAGAGTTTTTCCATTCCCACAATAACGCACTCGATTGTTCACGCAATTCAGATTGGAAATATACCAAGCTAGGTTCTGGCCAAATTCAGCCCCGTTTTGCTTAGTTATCCTAAGTATAATAGAAGAGGCAGAACTTAGACAATCTAAGGATATTGTAAATGATGATCAGACTGTGTCGGACAACACCCCCATTCCAATCCGCCTCAAGCAGGCTAGGAAAGCTGCTGGTATTAGCCAAGCCCGGCTGGGGCTGCGTATCGGAATAGATCCTAGTACAGCTAGTAGCCGCATGAATCACTATGAGCTTGGCCGTCATGTACCGGACTACAATACGCTCAAACGTATGGCTGAAGAGTTGGGTGTGCCTGTCGCGTATTTTTTCTGTGAAAACAGCGCGTTTGCTGAGTTGCTCTGTGTGCTTCAAAAGCTACCCGCTTCGCGGCTTAAAAAGTTGATGGATCAGCTGTCTCGAGAGCTCGCCGATTCTGATGAGAAATCTGCAGGGCCGAATCCTTAGTGCGTTCGGGGAAAGGCAACGGTAGGTCGCAGGTAAGCAACAAAAGGTAAAAGGCTCAGGCTATCAGTATCGAAGATTGCTGCCTTGCATATAACGTAAGTTGTATTTTCCAATTGATGTATTTCATTAATGAGTGGTGAGCTCTATATAAGGGGTGATCAGCTAACCATGACGTTGACCCGATCAGCCAAATTTAACCTCCGTGAACATTGAGCTAATCGTTGTGACTTGTTTGAAAATCTGGCTACTGAAAAGTCATCGAAAATCAGGGGGCTAGTGTCGCAGAATTGTAAGCCGTAACTAGTCGAGAATTATTGGACTGTTGCGTATATTGTGGGTAGGCGAGGCAATTGGACTCGAATTATGAAGAATCAGGACGCGGCAGTCGATTGATATCAGCTTTCATACGAGACAGTAGACAAGGCTCGGATCCTGAGCGCGTTCGCGCTGCAATTGATCAGCTAATAAAAATCGGCAAATTTCATGGGAAGGATCACCTTGCGGCGCCACCAATTGGTTGCGTTGTTCAAGCGGGATTTCTACTCCCGAGGCGTAAGCAGAAGATTCGAGGATGTTACGTTGAGTGCGCTTACTGTAAAGGTAGTCGCGGATGGGGCTCTTTGATTCGCTAAACATTTAGGTGTTAACAAATACGTTTAAATCGACGATCGCATATCAAAAATGTCGATTCAAATATAGTGATTTTCAAAGTAGATTGAGCCCGCTATTTTGCAGTACGTATCCAATTTGAGAAAAAAGTATTGCTTTCACAGGACGATTTTCACGTGGGAAATGAAGGGACAATTTTACCTTCAGTTTAGCTGTCTACTCGAACTTCCAGAACTCACCTTCTGCTTTAGGCTCCCCATTTTTCGAGCAGCGCGTCACTTTTGCCAGTGGAGTGGGTAACCACATCGGGATATGGTTGGCTGGAGAAGACATCAACTGTGGTAGATCGGACTTTAGCTGATTCTCTGTTGGGGCTTTAGGGCTGACATACAGAAAATGAGGAACGACATTTAACTTTTCATGCAGTTGATGTGTTTCAAATAGGGCTCGTAGCCTAGCTCCTTTTGCTTTGAGCTGTTCAATATCCCAGCTCCCTACCCCTTTAGCTTCTATCAAAACCAAGTGAATTATATCGCTCTGCCTATCAGAAAAGGCCATGATGAAGTCGATGTCTTGCTGAGTACCTGAGACTAGATTTTTATTTTTGGCTATCGGATGCAATTCGTTAAGGTTGTCATTCTTAAGGTCAATATGACTGATGGTGGCGTGGAAAGCGGCATAAATCCAGTCGAGGTGGTAATCCATAGCAGCGAATCGAAAGTTATCGCAATTGATTGCAGGCTGTGCGAATTGGTTCCGAAGTGAGCCTACAAATTGCTTGGTTGGCACGAATGCATTTTCACCCATGACTTGTAATAGCAGATAGTAGCGCTCTTTCCGGTTGAGGACATTGAGATTACTGATAAAAAGTTCTGATGTATTGCTTCGCATAGTCATCACTTTGCTATTGAATTTTGAGTGTTGCTACATAGTCGATGGAGGGCTGCCCGCAATTGGGCTGCGAATTAATGAACAGTATAGTGATAGAGCACCGGCGCCGACAAGGTTGATAACTGAAGTTTGTGCTGAGATGTTGGTGGCGTCTGATGTTCCACATTATTGCTCAATCGTTGCCGCATGAGTGAATGGGGCTGCGGGGTGTTGTGGGTAGTGTGCAATATTAAAGATACATGTTAGTTGATTCGAACACTTTGTAATAGCAATGTATTTAGCATTGTATCTAGGGTGTTTTATGGCTAGTCTTAGCATGTAGGGTAAAACACTAAAAGGAGATCAAGGATGCTCTCGATAACAAGAAAGAAAGGACAGTCATTCAAAATAGGTGATGATATTTCCGTCACTGTAACCCGCGCGAGAAGCGGTTGGGCTCGCATTACCATTGATGCGCCCACTCACTGTAAAATACTTCGCTCTGAGCTTATAAATAAATCTCTCGAGCAGATTCCAGTTGCGGATGTTGAATTTATTCTGGATAAGTCTGACCAGTAATATGTATACGTTACTGTTGGAGTGGAGTGAGCATGATATGAAGAGTTGTAACGATCAGATCAACACCCGAATGTG
>JAGPVP010000073.1 GCA_018066965.1 Zhongshania sp.
CTCACTGCCTTAGATTATTTGGGTTTTGGTCTGCCGCCACCAGTATCGAGCTGGGGAGAATTACTAAAACAAGGCACCGAAAATCTCGAAGCACTTTGGTTAGTTGGCTCAGTGGTTATTGCCATGACCGTTATTCTCATGTTGGTCGCCTATGTTGGCGAAGCAATACGCGATGCCTACGATCCACGAAAATTCAGCTTTTATGAATAAGTCTAACTATGCGTAATTTACTGCTCGGTCTATTTGTCACGTTCGCGGGTTTTATTAGTATTAGCGCTCAGGCTCTGCCTGAGAAATTGCCCGACAATTTAGCTTGGCAAACCAATTTGAGTGACCCGATTTTTGCCGATCCACATGCAAAACGTGGCGGTCGCTACCGGAGCTTTGTTATCACCTTCCCCCTCACATTACGCTTGGTGGGGCCCGATTCCAATGGCAGCTTTGCAAGCTATATGCGCGCCAACAATATGAGTTTAGTTGGTATTCATCCCAACACCCGAAACCCCATTCCTGAGCTGGCTACTGAATGGGCCTTCGGAGATGACGGCCACAGCATTTATTTTAAGCTTGATCCTGACGCGCGCTGGTCTGATGGCACACCGGTCACCGCCGATGACTACGTATTTGGCTTGGAATTTATGCGCTCCAAATTCATTTTGGCGCCCTGGTACAACAACTATTTCAGTGAAATCATCACTGATCTTGTTAAGTACGATGACTACACAATAGGTATTGAGGGTGCTAATCCTAAACCAGAGGATGAGATGTTGTTTGAATACAGCGTTTCACCTGTGCCCGCACATTTTCATAAGCTCGACGAAAATTGGGTAAGGGATTACAACTGGCGTATAGAACCCAATACCGGCCCTTACAAAATTAGCGAAATTCGCAAAGGCAAGTATGTCGAATTCACCCGTAAAGAAGACTGGTGGGCTAACGACAAGCGTTATTTTAAATATCGCTACAATCCAGATCATATTCGCGTAAAGCTAATCCGCGATTTCAACATTGCCTACCAGTATTTTCGTAAAGGCGAGCTAGACACCTTCCCCCTATTAATGCCGCGCTTTTGGCATAAAAAGGCCCAAGGTGATATTTATGAGAACGGCTACGTCGGTAAAATTAAATTTTATAACGATGTACCACAACCCACCAGCGGGCTGTTTTTAAATGAAGACGCCGCTCTTCTAGACGACGTTAATGTCCGCTATGCCATTGCGCATGCCTTAAATATCGACAAAGTGATAAACACGGTATTGCACGGAGATTATGAGCGCTTAGAAACAGCGCATGATGGTTTTGGCGATTACACCAATACCGCAATTCGGGCGCGAAAATTTGATCTTAAGAAAGCGGCAGAGTATCTCGACAAAGCCGGTTGGAGCGAACGAAATAGCGACGGGATTCGGATTAAAGACGGCAATCCGCTGAAAATACGCATCACCTATTTCAGAAGCGAACATAACGATCGATTGGTTATTCTTGCTCAAGAAGCACGTAAAGCCGGCATCGATTTCCAATTGCAGTTATTGGATATGTCTACCGCCTTTAAGCAGATAATGGAGAAGAAACATCAAGCCGCATGGATGGGTTGGGCTGGTAGCGGTTTATCGCCCAGTTACTGGCAATCATACCACTCCGACAACGCTCATAAGCCGCAAACAAATAACATCACCAATACCGACAATAAAGCCTTAGATGCCAAAATAATGGCCTATCGCGCCGCCACCAACAAAGCCACGCGGGTTAAGCTAGCCCATGAGGTTGAACAGATGATTCACGATCAAGGCTCGTTTATTCCCACGTTTAAAGTGCCCTATACCCGCGAAGCTTTCTGGCGCTGGGTAAAACTACCACCAAGCCACGGCACCCGTACCAGTGAAACCCTGTTCGACCCGCTCGGTGGCAGCGGTGGATTGTTTTGGATTGACGCGGACGAGCAGCAAACCATCTTAGACGCCAAGGCAAAAAGCCAAGCGTTGCCACAAATTATTATTATCGATAAGACCTGGGCGGTAAAACCATGAGTCTACTGTCAGTACAGCAATTATCGGTTTCTATTCGCGGTGACGATGGCGTTCCACGCGAGCTTGTCAGCTCAGTGTCGTTTGATATTGCCGCAGGTAAAACCCTTGGACTGGTTGGCGAATCTGGCTGTGGTAAAAGTCTGACTGCCATGTCTATTCTGGATTTACTGCCAAAACCACAAGCGCTACGCAGCAATGGCAAGCTACTGTTTAAAGGCGAGAACATCAGTACCGCCAGCCCTGCCCGTCTACGCCAAATTCGCGGCAAGAATATCGCCGTTATTTTTCAAGATCCGATGACTGCGTTAAATCCTGTGCAAACGGTTATGCAGCAAATTATTGAAGTGCTGCGCATTCATTTCCCCACCCAATCCCGTAAAGCGCATCGCGACCGCGTGTTATCACTTCTACGTGAAGTCGGCATTCCAGCGCCAGAAGCGCGGTTATCTGCTTATCCGCATCAGCTTTCTGGCGGTATGCGGCAACGGGTTATGATTGCAATGGCGCTGGCCTGCGAACCCGATTTACTGATTGCAGACGAACCGACCACCGCGTTAGACGTGACTATTCAATCGCAAATCGTTCGGCTATTAAAAGGCCTGCAGGCCAAAAATGGCATGGCCATGTTATTTATTACCCACGACTTGGCCTTGGTATCGCAGGTTAGCGATCATATCGCTGTGATGTATGCCGGAAAAATTGCGGAATATGGGCCGGCGCAACAGGTGTTTGCCACCCCCCGCCACCCCTACACACAAAGCTTGATTGCGGCGCTTCCGGGTGTAAATCATCCGCCCAAATCACCGTTGTTGGCCTTAGAAGGCCAAGTGCCTGCTATCGAGAACATGCCAGTGGGGTGTCGCTTCGCTAATCGCTGCCGCCACGTTGCGGATATTTGCAAGGTCGATGTGCCACCACAAGACAGAACCGCAGATTCAACGATGGTAGCGTGTCACCGCTGGAAGGAGATTATGCAATGAATGAGGCAATTCTCGACGTTCAAGATCTGCAGTTACACTTCTCTCAACGCAGTGGGATTTTTGGTCGCGAGCGGGCTGTTGTCAGAGCCGTCGACGGCATCAGTTTTCAATTGCGCGCCGGTGAAACCCTAGGGTTGGTAGGTGAATCTGGTTGCGGGAAAAGCAGCTTGGGCAAGGCCTTGCTAAATTTACATAAGCCCACCGCTGGCACTGTAATGTATCAGGGCAAAGATATTGCGGGGCTGTCAGATCGCGCGATGCGGGAATACCGTCGTTCTCTGCAAATAATATTTCAAGACCCCTTCGAGTCATTAAATAGCCGCCATACCGTTGCCGCTATATTGGAAGAGCCGCTAATAATTCATCGCATTGGTGATCGTGAAAGCCGTGCTCAGCGTGTGGCTGAGTTACTAGATATGGTCGGGCTGCCAAGTTCAGCAAGTAGCAAATATCCGCATGAGTTTTCTGGTGGCCAGCGCCAGCGTATTGGTATTGCCAGAGCTATTGCGCTAAAGCCCAGCGTGCTGATTTGTGATGAGGCGGTGTCTGCGCTAGATGTTTCGGTGCAGGCGCAAATACTCAATTTGCTACTTGAAATCCAGCAGGAACTGCACCTCAGCATGCTGTTTATTTCCCACGATCTTGCCGTGGTTAGACATATGAGTGACCGTATTGCGGTCATGTATTTAGGTCAAATTATCGAGATAGGCGATGCGCAAACCATTTATCACCAAGCTCGCCACCCCTATACCCAGGGTTTACTGGCCGCAATACCAAAACTCGGCAGTTTAGCCGAGGAAGTTAGCCAGATCGGTGGCGACATTCCCTCCCCGATGGCGCCGCCGTCAGGATGCCGTTTTCATACCCGTTGCGCCTTCGCCCAAGCGAAGTGCAAGATCGAGCCGCCACCATTGCGTGCAGAAAACGGCACACATTTTACCGCCTGTCATTTTTGGGAAAATCTCAGTGCAGCCTAGATTCAGTAAATAGAGCCGCAGATAAGCTCCATTCTTAATCAATACGGGGTAAACTTCTGTCCTTACATTTTTGCAGCTTAACCATATAACGCCCTGCGGTAGCTGCGTAGCAAACTCAAACACTAAGGCTTAGCGTGCGTAACATCTACCCGTCACACAAAGATCGCGTCCCGCTTAAATATGCGCGCAGTATGCTGCAAGTGGCTGAAGCTCAGGGCTACAATGGCAAAGAGCTATTGCGCTCATTAGACCTGCCAATTGATCCGCTCGCCCAAAATGCAGATTTAAATGCCCTAATCGACGGCCGTTACTACAGTCAAATTTATCGTCGCGTCATGTGGTTGCTGCAAGACGAATCCTTTGGCTTAGGTTTAGATCAGCGCACTCCAGCAGGCAGCTTTCGCATGCTTTGTTTGTTTATTATTCATTGTGAAACACTAGAGCAAGCATTGAGCAGGGCCGCGGAATTTATTAATTTTTGCCGCACTCTAAGCAACGCGCCAAATAGCACCACTCGGCCGGTAGAACGCTTAGGCGACGGTACTGCGCTTTATCGTTTCCCCGAAAACGTCAATTTAGTTGCGGCCAGCGACATTAATGCCGCCAGTACCACCATTGCACATACTATGGCTATTTGGCGGCGCTTTTGTCAGTGGCTAATTGGTAAACCGCTAGATTTAATCGCTGTTCACTTGCAAGCTGACGCCCCAGAGCGAGCGGAATATTTCGAGCAGTTATTCGGCTGTGAAATACGTTTTGGCTGCGAGCACAATGCATTTTTGCTTGCGGAATACTGCCTAGACTGCCCGCTCATTCACACCGAAGAGTCGCTGCGTAAATTTCTGCGCAACGCGCCATATCACTTATTGGTCTCGCAGGAAGATGATGACAGTTCCCTGCTTTCACAAATGAAACGTATTGTGGGTAGCGACTTAAGTCACGAATTTCCGAGCGTGGTAGTGATGGCAGAGCAATTAAATATGTCGGTGCGGACCCTGCGCCGGCGGTTGAAAGATTTGGATACCACCTACCAGCGCTTTAAAGATGAGCTACGCCAAGAGCACGCCACACGCTGGCTTAACCAACCTGAGCTGAAAGTGAATGCGGTGTCTGCCCTGCTTGGTTTTGACGAGCCCAGCGCCTTCCACCGCTCGTTTAAAAAATGGACGGGGATGACACCCGGCGAGTATCGCGCTAGTCGTCAGCCCCATATAAATATTGAAAAGGCGTGAAAACGCCTAATTTATTACATGAGATATAAGATTTAATATCATGAATACACTAGATTTAATTCACGCAACACCGCAATTTAACGCCGAGTCTATACCCGCGAAAATCCGGGCTATTCCTGCATTACTCCCACCGTCGCAGCGAGAAGCGTTTCGTAAATTACCGTTTGATCGAATGCATAATTTCCGCGACCTTGGGGGTTATCGCACCACTGATAATCGTCAACTTAAATGGGGCCGCGTTTATCGCGCAGATAAGCTCTCGTCACTTAGCGATGAAGATCAGAATTACATTTTACGATTAGGTATTCGCCAAGTTAGTGACTTTCGCTCTAACGAAGAGCGCCAAGACGCGCCCCATAAGCTGCCCACGAACGCCGGTATTACCGTCAATGAATTACCGATTACCGTCGACGCTGCACAAATCGAGCGCATTACCGCGCAGCTACACGAAGAAAATGTCACAGCCGACGATATGGCGCATTTTTTAGTTGAGGCGAATCGCGAAATGGTCGAGCGCTTCACGCCTATTTATAAGCAATGGTTACAAGCCCTGCTAAGTGAAGACAGCTACCCTCAGGTATTCCACTGCACTGCCGGTAAAGACCGCACCGGGCTGGGCGCAGCTTTGTTGTTAAGTATTCTCGGCGTACCGCATGACACCATTGTTCAGGACTATCTCGCAACTAATACCTTCACTGCCGCCAGAGTTGACCATATTGTGCATTACGTTCATGAAAAAACGATGCACCAAGTTAACCAAGACGTAATTCGCACCCTGTTTACGGTACAGGAGCACTACCTGCGTGAAGCCTTTATTGCAATTGAAGAGGAATACCAAGACCTCGACAATTACATAGAAACCGCCCTAGGTTTTACTCAAATAGAACGAGCGGCCTTGCAAGCATTATTACTTGAACCGGCTAGTGACGTTTGATGCCACAACTAGCTTTGTTCGACACGCCCTTTGGCGAGCTACAGCTCAGCCGCCGTCCCCATAGAGAACGGGAAACTTTGCAAGCTTGGGACGCCGCAGATGAATATTTGTTACATCACCTTGCTAGCAATGAAATTGCAGCAGATAGCCGCTTTCTCATTGTTAATGATAGCCAAGGCAGTTTATGTACGGCCTTAGCCGCCTATAACTGCACCCTGTGGGCAGACTCCGCGATAGCTCAGCTTTCCGCCAATGAAAACTGCACAGGCAATCACCGCAAGGCGCCGGAATTTATTCCTGCAACCGACATCCCTCAGGGGGCGTTTGATTATATTTTATACAAACTTCCGAAAAGCCGATCTTTGCTGAAATATCAATTACAGCATCTGGCAGCTTTAGTTTCGTTACCGGAGCGGTTTATCGGTGCGGCAATGGCGCGGCATATTGATCAAAATGTGGTTGCCGCATTTTCCGATTATATTGCGCCCGCCAGACCGAGCTTAGCCCGAAAAAAAGCTCGGCTTATTCAATTGCAAAGCGCGCCGCAATCCACCGCGATTGACGATGACATCAAGACCATAACGCTGCCAGAACACGACTTAACATTGCATAACCGAGCGAATGTGTTTTCTCGTGACAAGCTGGATCGCGGTAGCCGCCTGTTGTTGCAAGGCATGGATAAATTATTGCATCCACAGCGGGTCTTAGACTTAGCCTGTGGCAACGGCCTGCTGGGTGTTTATGCTGCCCGAAAATGGCCAGACGCGAGTGTTCATTTTTTCGACGACTCTTTTCTGGCAATCGATTCGGCACGCAAAAATGTGGTAGCCAATTCAATTGCCGCCGATGCGAACATCCGCTTTAGTGCTGACGATTGTCTGTCGAACTACGACGGCGAGGCATTTGATTTAATCCTGTGTAATCCGCCCTTCCACCAAGATCACCATGTGGGCGACCATATTGCCCAAACCATGTTTCGCGACAGCGTAAAACATCTTGCGCCAACGGGAAGGCTCTGTGTGGTGGGCAACCGCCATTTGGGCTATCACGTTGTGCTGAAAAAGTTATTTGGCCACTGCGACATTATCGAATCCGATTCAAAATTTGTGGTTTTATTAGCGTATCGCTAAAGACTAGTAATACGCGTGTAACCCGCCAAACGGATGATGCCGCGATTTTTTATGAGTGCTATTTTAGGCTCATAAATTTATCGCTTGGATAATCTACATCTCAATGCCCATTCATGTTGTTTTCGTCTGCCTAGGTAATATCTGCCGCTCCCCCGCCGCCCAAGGCGTGTTCGAGCAGTTAGTGCACGCGGCTGGTCTAGACGAGCTAATAAGCGTCGATTCCTGCGGCACCGCCGCGTTTAATATCGGTAAATCGCCAGACGCACGCTCGGTAGCCGCCGCGCTACGCCGTGGTTATCGCATTGATCATCAAATTGCTCGCCAAATCGACGACGCCGATTACGCCCGAGCCAGCTATGTCGTGGCCATGGATCGTATGAATTTGACCAATGTTACGGCATGGGCTCCGAGCGGGTATCTAGGCGAAATAAAGTTGCTAATGGACTACTGCGGGCACGCTGGCAACACCCAAATTCCAGACCCGTATTATGGTGAAGATTCAGCCTTCGACCAGGTGATTGCTCAAATTGAAATTGCCAGCCAAGGCCTACTGAGTTACATCTGTGAAAAACACGGTTTGGCCTTAGCGCACTGATATTAATAAAAATAATAGGAGATACCCATGCACTTTGTTTTATCAACTTCCTTCAGCAGTGTTGCCGATTTAAAGCAGTTAGCTGTTGCCGCGGATGACTGCGGCTGGGAAGCCATGTCGTTTTCGGATCACGTGGTCAATCCAGAAAAAATTACCACCCCCTACCCTTATACAGAAAACGGCGAGCGACGCTGGCAACCATTTACCGACTGGCCCGACCCGTGGGTAATGATCGGCGCCTTGGCGAGCATTACAAAAAATCTCAAATTCACCAATAATATTTTTGTGCTGCCTATGCGCAACCCCTTTTTGGTGGCCAAGGCGATCAGTACCGCCGCTATTATCTCTGACAACCGGGTGATTCCCGCTATTGGCGTAGGTTGGTCTAAAGACGAGTTTGAGCTGCTTCAGCAAGATTTTCATACCCGCGGCAAACGTGCTGACGAGATGATTGAGATTATGCGGCTGCTGTGGACTGGCGAGCTAGTCGAGTACCAAGGCAAGCACTACCAATTTCCACCATTAGAAATGAACCCCGCGCCAAGCGCGTATATTCCCATTTGGGTTGGTGGTATTAGCGAAGCGGCGATGCGCCGCGCAGCAAGAATTGGGGATGGCTGGGTGACAGATTTACAAAGCGGTGCCGAAATTTTGGCCTGTATAGCGAAAATACAGCAGTACCGGCGCGAGTATGGTCGCGAGAATACGCCCTTCTCGGTAATGGCGACGCCATCAGATGCGTTTACACCTGATGCATATAGGCGCCTTGCAGAAGGCGGTGTGAGTCATATTTTGACCCAGCCATGGCCTTTCTACCACGGCGACACCCAAGACTTAGCCAAGAAAATTGATGGCATTAAACGCTACGCCGACGACTATATCGCCGTGGTAAATAATTAAATTTGCTGCGTCGTCCTGCGCTATTACCGCTGCAAAAACACCGCGCTTTCTACGTGATGGGTGTGGGGAAACATATCTGCCATTGCCGCATCGACAAATTCAAAACCCGCCTGCTGCAATACGACTAAATCCCGCGCCAAGGTCGCCGGATCGCAGGATATATACACAATATGGCTTATGGCCTTATTGGCCGCCAACTGTTCGCACAAGATTTTAGCGCCAGCGCGGGGTGGATCTAGAATCACTTTATGGCAGGCAGCCGGAATAGTAATCGCGGCGACATCAAATAAATCGGCGCAAAAATACTCCACAGGCAAATTCGCCTCTAAGGCTTGCTGCTTTGCGCTAGTGATCATACTTTCGCCGGCATCAAAACCCAGCACTTGGGCACCCGCTTTCGCCAAGGCCAAGCTGAAATTACCGAGACCACAGAAGTAATCACTAATACGCTCACCCGCTTGCGGCGCTAACCAGCGCACACACAGCTCAATAATCTGCCGATTCACAACCGTATTTACCTGGGTAAAGTCCCCCGGCTGATACCGTAAGGTGAGTGAATCCAGGGTTTGATAATGCAGCGGTAAGTGCGCCCCAATCCACGCATGGCCTTTACTACCTGTCACGCTGTGTAAAAATGCCGGCGCATCAATATCATTGGCCAGTTGCTCGCTGCGCTTTAAATCAACAAAGCCTTCTTTTTGAATACGTATACCAACACGGCCATCGCGATCTGCACTGAATGACACCTCGCCGCTCGCCTTATCCCCAAAATAACGGCATATCGCCTTCCGAGCTTGCGCTAAAGCAGTATTAATAGGGGCTTCTAACAGTGGACACTGCTCGACACTCACGATGGCGTGACTCGACTTCGTTTTAAATCCTAGCTGACCATTTGCGTAAGCCAAGCGCGCGCGATGGCGGTACTGCGTTTCTTGGCCTTGAATTACCGCTGGCTCTAAGTAAGTGGCGCGCTCGGTATTAATAACTTTTGCTAATCTCGCACGTTTATACCCAAGCTGCTCAGCGTAATGTAGATGTTGAAGCTGGCAACCACCGCACTGTTCATAAATATCGCAATTCGGCGTTACGCGATCCGTTGATTTGACGATAAGCTCAGTAAGCTCCGCTTCATCAAAACGCTTATGCGATCGACAAATTTGCGCACGCACGATTTCTCTCGGTAAAGCATCTGCGACAAAAACCACTTTATTGTTAAAGCGACCAACGCCTCTACCATCGTCCGCCAAACTATCAATAGTGAGTTCGATGGCTTGCAAACTCAGTTTGGGCACTACTTTCTTGGTGGGTTTAAAGGTGTTGATGGCGCGGTGCTTAGCCATTAGCGCAGGGCCTTTGTTGGAATAAATTGCTGGTACTGAGCAAGACACTCTTGCTTGCGCTGTGCCAAGGCATGCTGCTCAGCTTGGGTTTGTGCTGTAGCTTTTGAAATTTCGTCACAGGGTAACTCTGCAAATACAGCTTGATGACCTTCCGCCCGCATATGCGGTGTCAGCTTAACGACAGGCAAGTCGTCTACGTCATCGGCATAAACGGCTGTGGCATTTAGTGCCAGCCATAAAAAGCCGCACACAGCGGCGCGCATCGAGCAATTAATAAGCAGTTGATTACGTAGGCGGATTGGATTTTGGCTCACTCGGCAATATTCCCCTGAATTTCGCGGTATTTTACCTGCCTAGCGCAGCGCTGGATATTTAATTGGCATACTTTTACGTTAGAATGGTTAGCTGAATTGCGTTTATATGTATCCGAAACCGGAAGAATTATGTCTAACACTGTCATTGAAAATGTAAATGTTGATGCCCAGGAAATTCTAATTACCCCTGCGGCACTCAAAGCGGCCTTGCCTATGAGCGACGCTGCCAAAGAAGTTATATCGCGCGGTCGCGAGACCGTCAGAAATATTCTGGACGGCAAAGACCACCGCATGTTCGTGGTTGTTGGCCCCTGTTCCATCCACGATGTTGATGCCGCGATGGACTACGCTCACCGCCTAAAAGCGCTCGCGGATGAGGTTAGCGACACACTAGTAATCATTATGCGAGTGTATTTTGAAAAGCCTCGGACCACTGTCGGCTGGAAAGGATTGATCAATGACCCATATTTAAATGACACCTTCAAAATTGAAGATGGTTTACATATTGGCCGTAAATTGTTGCTGGATATTAGCGAGCTTGGCTTGCCAACGTCTACCGAAGCGCTAGATCCAATTTCACCACAGTACTTGCAAGATTGTATTTCTTGGTCAGCGATTGGTGCGCGCACCACAGAATCGCAAACCCACCGAGAAATGGCGAGTGGCCTGTCTTCTGCTGTTGGGTTTAAAAATGGCACTGACGGCGGCTTAACCGTGGCGCTGAATGCCATTGGCTCTGCTGTAAAACCTCATCGCTTCCTGGGTATAAACGGCGAAGGTCAGGTCGCGGTTATTCATACCCGCGGCAATGCCTACACCCACATTGTGTTACGTGGTGGCAGCCAAGGTCCTAACTACGATTCTGTGCACATTAAACTATGCGAAGCTGAATTAGATAAATCAGGCATTCCGCTAAATATTATGGTGGATACCAGCCACGCTAACTCTAGCAAACAGCCGTCGCTGCAGCCTTTGGTCATTGAAAACGTAACGAATCAAGTTATTGAAGGCAACACCTCAATTATTGGCTTAATGATTGAAAGCAATATCAATGCTGGCAACCAAAGTATTCCGGAAGACCTGTCTAAACTAGCTTACGGTGTGTCGGTTACTGATGGCTGCATCGGCTGGGAAGAGACGGAAACTGCACTGCGCACCATGCGTGAACGCTTAAAAGAAGTTTTGCCAAGCCGCAAACGATAAGCGCTTTTTGTATGAGTGATCAAAGCGCCTTCGGGCGCTTTTTTTTGCCTATAAGATGACTAAGGTAAAATCTGATTTGTGGGGAGCTGCGTATAGCGTGTGCTTCACAACCATAATGCATGGTTTTTTTGCCCCTAAAACTAGGGGCTTTTTTTTCTGAAGCCGCCCCCTATCTTGAGTTTTCAACAATTAAATATGTAGCTTTAGCTCGGCATATAAAGCGCAGTGGTCAGACAACGATCGCCAAGGTTCGCCATTTAGGCGCTTGGCCGTGACCGCATTAAACCCTCTAAAATAGATTCTATCTAAGCGCAGTACCGGTCGTTTTGCAGGGAAGGTTTTTGCGAGTTTGCCGTTAACTTGTACGGACGCTTCGCGTAACTTTAAGCTGTGTTTAAAGCGTAAATGTAAGGAGCCACTCCAGTCATTAAAGTCGCCGGCAATAATTAGCGGGGCGCCCGCGGGAATTTTGTCTTCAATGACGGCCATCAAACGCTTGAATTGTTGATGCCGCTCCCAACCCAGTAGTCCCATGTGCACACAAATAACGTAGATACCCGGCTCTATTACGCTGAGTAGTAAGCCTCGCTGTGAGCGCGGGTATAGCGAGATATCAATATTCTCGCTGGCAATAATAGGGTATTTGCTGAGTATGGCGTTGCCGTGATGGCCGTGGTCGTAAACCGCATTTTTGCCGTAGGAAAAATGCGGCCAGACCGTGTCTGCTAGGAATTCAAATTGGCTTTCATCAATCCAGCCGTCAATCTGCGAAGCGTGTTGGCTGTTTTCGCCAACCACTTCTTGTAAAAAAACCACTTCAGCATCAACGCTGCGGATACTTTCGCGGATTTGCTTGAGTAAAAATTGTCGGTTAGCGGAGCAAAAGCCCTTGTGTACGTTGTACGAAAGCACGCGTAATACCGACATTTAAACTCCTATTCTGGATGGCATTTCTTTAACTTACGACCACTGCCACACCAACAAGGTTCGTTTCTAGTTAAGGATATGGGCGGTAAAATATCGCCATCCACATAAAACCAGCGACCCTCTTCAAAAATGAATCGCGAGCGCTCGTGGAGCTGCCCGCCTGCGTCGCCCTCTAAATAGAATGCCGCGAACTCAACTTCAGCAGTTTGCTGACCGCTCTTACCTTGCTGGCTGCGAATGACCTTTAGTGAACGCCACTCGGTGTTGCCAAAGCTACGTATTAGCGCCTTTTTACTTTCCTTGGCCCGAGCATCTTTATGCAAGGTGGTAAGTAAGTACTCTGGATCTTTAAGGCAAAAAGCGCTAAACCGAGACCGCATCAGCGCTTCTGCATTTGGCGCCGCATTGGCGCCACTTAAGTACGTATTACAGCAATCGTTAAACTGAATAGCGCTGCCACAGTAGCAAAGCATGGCGCTTAAGATTCGCTTGTTGCTTCTGGTGGACGCACATTGCTAATGTCTGTCGCTTCCCAATCACTTGGCAGTGCAGTAGATTTTCTGGTTTCCCGATCAAAGCCAACCAATATGGTCTGACAGGTAGTAGCTAGCTCGCCATTGGCATAGATATGATGCTCAATCGTCATGCTTTTGGTGCCCATTTTGGAACACCACGTATCAACGATAACGGTATTATCAAAGCAAATCTCGCGCAGCATATCCATTTTTACGCTGGCAACAACGTGCGAGGGATTAACTCGTTCGCTAATTTTGGATATGTTTCTAAAAAAAGTCACCCGCGCTAAATCAAAATATTGGGCGTAATAACTATTTGATACGTGTCCGAGGATATCAAGATCAGAAAATCGCACCTGAATTTCAGTGCGTGAATGGGGTAACTGCATAATATGTTTTTCCTGGAGAGCCAGCCCCGTCTTGCGAGTACTGGCTTTTTGATGCGCTGACGATGGCGTTTTTCTATTTAAAGTACGCGTTTTCGGTATTGCTGTGATCGGTACTGTCTTTGACGCCGGCTAGGCCTGGTACTTTTTCAATCAGGGTCTTTTCAACACCTTCTTTGAGCGTAACGTCGACCATGCCGCAACCTTGGCAACCACCGCCAAACTTCAAGATGGCAAAGTTGTCATCGGTAAGCTCTAGTAAAGATACCTCGCCACCGTGGGCTGCCAATGAGGGGTTCACCTCGTTGTACAGTACATAGTTAACTTGATCTTCCAAAGGACTGTTTGCATCGACTCTGGGTAAGCGCGCATTGGGCGCTTTGATTGTGAGCTGGCCGCCCATACGATCTTTAGAGTAATCGATAAACGCTTCGTCTAAGAAAGGAATGCTACGCCCTTCAATGTAAGCTTTGAATTTGGGGTAGTCGCGCACCTCATCATTATCGGTCATATCGCCATCGCGGCAATAAGCGATACAGGTCTCGGCTTTCGGCGTACCTGGCTGTGTGATGAACACCCGCACGCCAATCACGTCTTCCTGCTTGTTTAAAAGATCCGCAAGGTAGTCTTGGGCAGACTCGGTGATCGTCAAATTAACGGCTGTTTGCTCTGTTGACATAATAACCTCTGTATATCTCGCTGTTTTGCCAAACAATTTCAATGCTGGGCCGTGTATCTGTTAGAATTACGTAGTTTACCACGAAGCCCTTTCCGGCCACAGTCCGAGACGCGCTTTAGCACTTTAATTGTTTCATATATCAGGATATTCATGAGCCAGTCCACCACCCGCATCACGCAACTTACTCAAGCCCTTCAAAACCGGATTCTGGTGATCGATGGCGCGATGGGTAGCTTGATTCAAAGCTATAAGCTTGAGGAAATGGATTATCGTGGATCACGCTTTGCAGACTTTCATAAGGATTTGAAGGGAAATAACGATCTGCTAACACTGACTCGGCCAGATGTTATTCGCGAAATCCACCAAGCCTATCTCGACTCTGGCGCCGACGTTATCGAGACCAATACCTTTAACTCCACCGTCGTAGCCCAAGACGATTACGAGCTGGGCGACATTGCCGAAGAGCTTAACCGCGCCGGCGCCGCCTTGGCCCGCGAAGTCGCGGATGCGGAAACCGCCAAGAACCCAGACAAACCGCGCTTTGTAGCTGGAGTGATTGGACCGACCCCACGTACCGCGTCTATATCGCCGGATGTAAACGATCCCGGCGCCCGCAATATCAATTTCGACCAGTTGGTTGAAAATTACTACGCTGCTACTCGCGGTCTTATTGACGGCGGCGCCGACATTCTCATGATTGAGACGGTGTTCGACAGCCTTAACGCGAAGGCTGCAGTCTACGCGGTACTGCAATATTTTGAAGACAGCGGTAAAAAGCTGCCGATTATGATTTCGGTGACCTTCCCCGATACCAGCGGCCGCACCCTGTCAGGCCAAACGCCAACGGCCTTTTGGAATTCTATCGCACATGCCAAGCCACTGATCATCGGCACCAATTGTGGCCGTAGATTCAGTGAGATACGTCCATTTGTTGAAGAGCTTTGTGAGGCGTCAGATTGCTATTTCAGCGGCCACTTTAACGCTGGGCTACCAAATGAATTTGGCGAATACGACGAAACACCTGAAGATATGCACGGTGAACTCAAAGAGTTTGCGCAGCGCGGCTTCCTTAATTTAGTTGGCGGTTGCTGCGGCACCACACCCGCTCACATCAAAGCGATTGGCGAGGCGATGGACGGTATTGCGCCACGCCCGATGCCAACACGCGAGCCAATTTGTCGCTTAGCAGGGCTGGAACCTTTCCATATTTCCCCAGATTCCTTATTTGTGAACGTGGGCGAACGCTGTAACGTTACCGGCTCTGCCGCATTCAAACGCTTGATTCTGGAAAACGATTACGACGCTGCCCTCTCGGTTGCGCGTCAGCAGGTGGAGAACGGCGCCCAAGTTATCGACATCAATATGGATGAAGGGATGCTCGATGCAAAAAATGCCATCGTCACCTTCTTAAATTTGGTTGCCGCAGAGCCTGACATTTGCCGTGTGCCTATTATGGTCGACTCGTCCAAATGGGATGTAATTGAAGCCGGCCTGAAATGTATTCAAGGCAAGCCCATAGTTAACTCGATATCGCTAAAAGAAGGCGAACAAGAGTTCCGTGAGCGTGCCCGCTCCTGCTTAAAATATGGCGCGGCGGTAGTCGTCATGGCCTTTGACGAAGACGGCCAAGCAGACACGTTTGAACGCAAAGCGAATATCTGTAAGCGCAGCTACGATATTTTGGTCGACGAAATTGGCTTTCCGCCCCAAGACATCATTTTCGACCCGAATATATTCGCTGTTGCGACGGGCATAGACGAGCATAATAATTATGCTGTCGACTTCATCGAAGCCACCGCTTACATCAAAAAGTCACTGCCTCATGCGATGGTGTCAGGTGGCGTATCGAACGTGTCGTTCTCTTTCCGTGGCAATAACGCGGTTCGTGAAGCAATACATTCGGTCTTCCTCTACCACGCAATTAAAGCCGGCATGGACATGGGGATTGTAAATGCCAGCCAGCTGGCTATTTATGACGATCTACCAGCAGAGCTGAAGGAACACGTTGAAGACGTGATTCTCAATCGCCGCGACGATAGCACCGAGCGACTGTTAAATATTGCGGATAAATATAAGGGCGACGGCAGTACCGCCGAGAACAAAGAAGACCTTAGCTGGCGCGAGCTACCCGTTAATAAACGGATTGAACACGCACTGGTAAAAGGGATTTCAACGTATATAGAAGAAGATGCCGAGGCCGCCCGCGCCGCTGCCGTTAAGCCTATCGATGTTATCGAAGGTGCTTTAATGGACGGCATGAATGTGGTCGGCGACCTGTTCGGCGACGGCAAAATGTTTTTACCACAGGTAGTTAAATCTGCCCGGGTTATGAAACAAGCCGTTGCCTACCTTAATCCGTTTATTGAAGCCGGCAAAGAAGTTGGCGCCAAAGCCAACGGCAAAGTGTTAATGGCAACGGTGAAAGGCGATGTACACGATATCGGCAAAAATATCGTTGGCGTTGTGCTGCAGTGCAATAACTTCGAGGTTATCGACCTTGGGGTTATGGTGTCTTGCGACAAAATTTTAGAAGCGGCCAAACGCGAGAATGTCGACATTATTGGTTTAAGCGGACTGATCACGCCGTCCTTAGATGAAATGGTTCACGTTGCTAGCGAAATGGAGCGCCTCGGCTTCACCATTCCGCTGATGATCGGTGGCGCCACCACATCTAAGGCCCATACTGCGGTTAAAATTGAACCGAAGTATAAAAATGACGCCACAGTCTACGTGCCGGACGCATCACGCAGCGTTGCGGTAGCAACTCAGCTTATTAGCCAAGACTTAAAAGCGCCCTTTGTTGCTGCAAGAAAGGACGAGTACGAGCGCGTTCGTGCACGCCGCGCCGGTAATCAGGGCAAAAAGCGCTTACATAGCTACGAAGCGGCCTGCGACCTTGCTTTTAAATGGGATTGGGACAACTACACTCCGCCTACACCGACGTTTTTGGGCACACGCACGTTTACCGACTATCCATTGGAAGAATTGCGTGAAACCATCGACTGGACGCCGTTTTTTATCTCTTGGGGGCTGGCGGGAAAATATCCCAAAATCTTGAAGGATGAAGTGGTTGGTGAGGCCGCCCGCAACCTGTTTGACGACGCGCAAAAAATGCTAGATCACCTGATTAACGGCAAGCTACTTCAAGCCAATGGTGTTATTGGTTTTTGGCCTGCGCGCCGCTCAGGTAGCGATGATGTTGCGGTATTTGATCCGAATACCAAAGAGCAACTTGCGACACTACACCATCTTCGCCAACAGGCTCAAAAGCCAGATGACAAACCGCAAATGAGTTTGGCCGATTATATTGCGCCAGAAGATAGCGGCATCACTGACTACGTTGGTGGCTTTGCGGTCACCACCGGCTTGGGTGCTGACGAGCTTGCAACGCAATATATTAAAGATAACGATGATTACAATTCCATCATGGTTAAGGCGCTGGCAGATCGTCTAGCGGAGTCTTTCGCAGAAACTTTGCACCGCCGAGTTCGCAAAGAATTCTGGCATTACGCTCCAGATGAAGAATTGACCAACGAGCAGCTAATTAAAGAAGGTTATCAGGGGATTCGTCCGGCACCAGGCTATCCAGCCTGTCCGGATCACACCGAAAAGACCACGCTATTTAATTTATTAGATGCGACCAATGAAACCGGCATTGTGCTCACTGAGCATTTAGCGATGCACCCCGCCGCCGCGGTAAGTGGTTTTTATTACTCTCATCCCGCGTCACGGTATTTCGCCGTTGGACGTATTGGCAAAGATCAAGTCGCCTCGATCGCCAAGCGTAAAGGCATGGAGATGACGGCAATGGAACGGTGGTTATCGCCGACCTTGGACTATGATCCTTAGGCGCTAGATTAAATAATGGGCATGACGTAAATCAAATACTGCAGGGGTAAAGTAAGATGGATCAACAACAAGACAAAATGAAAAAACCAGGCCCCTTAGCCGTAATCGGAAGCGTTATATCGGCCGCCTTTGGCGTACAAAGTAGCCGAAATCGAGAGCGTGACTTCACCCACGGCCGCTTCCGAAACTACGTTATTACCGCCATTATTTTTGTAGGCGTATTTATCGCTACTGTGTTTACTGTTGTGCAGATTGTGTTGAAATAAACAATATAAATACCAATGTACACACATAAAAAAAGCCGCATCAGCGGCTTTTTTTATATCGATATTTTACAAACTAGGTCGGCATGCCGTGTAGCCAATAAACCACAGTACCTACAACTAAGGCCAAAATAGCAACAGCAGCGCAAACATCTGCAAAGTTATCATCACGCTCTTCTTGGGTTTGATCAGACATGGGAGCCTCATAATACGAGTTAAAGACGCCGAAACACGGCACACAAAATCGGCGCTATTGTAGCAAAAAACGCTTAATAGGTTAGTTTTAATTCATGGCTACAGCGTAATTACATGATTAAAAGCCAGTCAGAATTAAGCTTTTAAGCGATAAGCAAAGCTGCCCCCTCACCAAATTGCTACCAAAAAAGCACCTGGCCACTCCCCCGTTATCGACACGCCACATATGCATTACCCAGAAAATCAGTTAGCGGAATAAGGACTTAGTCTTTACCATTGCGATCGTAACAGGTGATCTCTGGTCATTTTCAGCGTAAAATACCTACCGGTTTTTACTGCAGCGCGTTACATCGCGTTTTTGCCCGCCAAAACTCTTAAGACAAAGGTTTCTATGTACACTTACGACCACTTTGACCGTCAGATTGTCAATCAGCGCGTTGCACAATTTCGCGATCAAACCCAGCGTTATCTTGATGGCAAAATCACTGACGAGCAGTTCCTGCCATTGCGTTTGCAAAATGGCTTATACATCCAACGCCTAGCGCCAATGATGCGTATCGCTGTGCCTTACGGCACGCTCAACGCAACGCAGCTGCGTAAATTAGCCCACATCACTCGTAAATATGACAAAGGCTATGCTCATATCAGCACTCGTCAAAATGTGCAGCTGAACTGGCCAAAGCTGGAAGAAGTACCAGATATTTTGGCCGAACTACTCGAGGTTGAAATGCACGCCGTACAAACGAGCGGCAACTGTATTCGCAACACGACCGCAGATCAGTTCTCCGGCGTTGCTGCAGACGAAGTCGAAGACGCTCGCCCCTACTGCGAAATTATTCGCCAGTGGTCGACCTTCCATCCTGAATTTGCCTTCTTACCCCGCAAATTTAAGATTGCCGTGTGCGGCTCTGAGTCTGATCGCGCAGCAATCATGATGCACGACATTGGCCTCCAAATCGTTCACGATGCCGACGGCAATACTGCGTTTAAAGTGTTTGTTGGTGGCGGCCTTGGGCGTACCCCAGTTATCGGCAGCCTGATTCATGAGAGCTTAGAGCCAAAACATCTGCTCACTTACCTTGAAGCGATTTTGCGGGTGTATAACCAGCTCGGTCGCCGTGACAATAAGTTTAAAGCGCGGATTAAAATTTTAGTTCGTGCCATGGGCACCGATACATTTAAAGCTGAAGTCGAAAAAGAATGGGCGCATATAAAAGACGGCGAGTTAAGCCTTACCACTGACGAAATTAGCCGCGCAAAATCATTTTTCGTGCCGCCAAACTACGCTGCATTACCACAGCAAGATATGCAGGCCTTAGCCCTAGAGAGCGCTGATTTCGCTCGCTGGCTGCAACACAACACCCATGAACACAAAGTGTCTGGCTACCGTATTGTCACGCTGGCATTAAAAACAGTTGGCGTCGCTCCTGGCGACATTACTGCTGAGCAATTTGAGGCTGTAGCTGATTTATCTGAGCGTTATGGCTTTGGCGAAATACGCAGTACCCATCAGCAGAACCTTGTGCTACCAGATGTAAAACAGGCAGATCTATTCGCTTTATGGAAGGAGCTTGTTGAGTTAGAAGTTGCCTCGCCCACGGTAGGTACGCTAAACGATATTATTTGCTGCCCAGGCGGTGATTTCTGCTCTTTAGCAAACGCAAAATCGATTCCCATCGCTGAGGCCATCCAGCGCCGATTTGACGACATCGATTACGTTTACGACCTTGGCGAAATCGAACTTAATATTTCCGGCTGCATGAATGCCTGCGGTCATCACCATATCGGCAATATCGGCATATTAGGTGTCGACAAAAAAGGCCAAGAGTTTTATCAGGTATCATTGGGTGGCAGCCAAGGTTTAGATGCATCGTTGGGCTCTATTCTTGGGCCCTCTTTCGCTCAAACCGAAGTGCCTGATGTCATCGAAAAAGTATTAGAAACTTATGTAAATCTACGCCAGCCGGAAGAGCGTTTTTTAGACACCTTCCGCCGTGTTGGCATCGACCCCTTTAAGGAGCGTGCCTATGCCTAATATTATTAAAGACCAGCAGATTTGCGATGATAACTGGCAAGTATGGCGTGACGCCGAAACCTTGCCAGAAACTGGTGGCTATATCGTCCCATTGGCGCTATGGCAAAGCAGCAAAGATGTACTAAAAGCCTTAGGTGATGTTGCAGTCTTTCTTGCTAGCGACGAATCACCAAAAGCGCTAGGTGCTGATATCGCAGAGTTCGAGCTTATCGCCGTAGATTTTCCGAAGTTTGCAGATGGCCGTGGTTTTTCTTATGGTCGTGAATTGCGTGAGCAATTTGCCTATAAAGGCGAATTACGTGCGATTGGCGATTTTATGCGCGACCAGCTGTATTTTCTTAGCCGCTGCGGTTTCAATAGTTTTGCACTAGAAAATAGTGATATTGAAGAATCGCTGGCAAGCTTCAAGGATTTCTCTGAAAGCTATCAACCCAGTATCGATCAACGTTTACCGCTATTCCGCCGCCGCTAATTTTTATTGGTAGCAAGCTGCCCCTAAATGCCGTCACTTAGACGGCATTTTTTATTGCCTGTATTGTTTCATTGTACACGCCTGTGTGATGATGATTTCTACCGCTGCAGCTAGAGGTATTACGCGTGGAAGCCAGTCTGACTTCATCTTTTTTCATGATATTCAGCGGTGCAGCGGTGCTTGCGTCAATTGCGCTGTACACTCGCCAGCCGCTATTAATCGCCTACATCGCCTTGGGTGCAATTATTGGCCCCTACGGCACTGGCTGGGTTACCGACCTGAAATTACTCGCTGAGATTGCCGAATTCGGCATTATTTTCCTGCTATTTCTACTCGGCTTAGATATGCA
This sequence comes from Zhongshania sp., assembly GCA_018066965.1. Lineage (GTDB taxonomy): Bacteria > Pseudomonadota > Gammaproteobacteria > Pseudomonadales > Spongiibacteraceae > Spongiibacter. The sequence continues at coordinate 21,303 of JAGPVP010000073.1, forward strand.
GCCAAAGTCTCTTCTTAGTACGCTTAAAAAAGCAACGGTGGTTGCGCTTGCTAGCTCCTTAGCCTTTGCTGCTATCGGATTCGGCCTTGCCTTCAGTTTTGGTTTTAGTCGCACAGAGAGCCAAATTATTGGCGCTGCAATGATGTTTTCCAGCACTATCATCGGTATAAAACTACTACCAACCACGGCACTTCATCATCGCCACACTGGCGAGTTGATGGTCGGTTTACTATTGCTGCAGGATTTAATTGCCATCTTCGTACTACTGATTTTATTCAGCATGAACCAAGGTGAATTCTCTGCAGGCAACTTACTAAGAACATTAATCGCCCTACCCGCGTTAATCGCCTTTGCGTTTGCGGCGGTACGATTTTTATTACTGCCGATGCTCAGACGGTTTGACCGCTTTCATGAATATATCTTTTTACTCGCCATAGGCTGGTGTTTGGGGATGAGTGAAGCGGCGCATAGCTTAGGCTTGTCCGCTGAGATTGGTGCATTTTTGGCGGGAATCAGCTTAGCAACGAGTCCGATTTCGCAATATATCGCGATCAATTTAAAGCCGCTTAGAGATTTTTTCTTAATCTTGTTTTTCTTCTCGCTTGGCGCGCGCTTCGATTTAAGTTTATTGGCTGATATTTTAGTGCCGGCAATCTTACTCGCCATGCTAGTTCTGACGCTCAAACCTATTATTTTCCGCTATTTAATACACAGCATGAGCGAAACCAAAAAGCTTGCCTGGGATTTAGGGTTTAGGATGGGGCAAATCAGCGAGTTTTCTTTGCTTATTGCCTATGTCGCAGCTGAAATGGCACTGATAGGACGAGAAGCCTCACACCTTATACAAGCAACTGCAATTATTAGTTTTATCGTGTCGTCGTATATCGTTGTGTTTAATTATCCGAGCCCTATTGGCATCTCAGATAAGTTGCGGCGAGACTAAGCCCGCCGCACAAGCCGTTTATTTAAATACCACCGAGAAAGTTACTGGCACAACAAGATCGATACTTGCCAAGCTCGCTAAGCTACGTAATTTGCTAATCCCCGGTTCCAGCTCAAAGCTGCTAGCACTGATAAAAGTCGGCGCGCTTGTCGCTGCGTGGTAGCTGCCATCTTTCAGTTTAGTCACTATGACCTTAAAGCTCACAGCCGCCGTTTTACCGTGAAGCTTAAGATCGCCTTTTAAATCTATGGGCTTTTGCTCTCCAGCCGACATTGCCTTTAATTCAGCCATATCTAGCTCCGTGGTGTACGTCGCCGTAGGGAATTTATCTATTTGAAATAAATGTTCACGCATGCGGTCATTACGAATATCGACGCCGCTCGCAACGCTACTTAAATCAATATTAAGCTCTGCTTTACCGGTTTCATCATCGAGGCTACCACTAAGTGAAGTAAAGCTCATAAGTTCTGCAACAGAGTCATTTTTCACGGTTACAAAATTTAACACCGACGAGTCCTTATCCAACTCTAGGGCGTTCAAACCTACCAGCGGTAATGACAAGGCAAGCGCACATACTAGCTTTTTCATGAGTATCTCCTTTGCAAATTGCAGAACGTGACTATTCGTTCTAAATATTCAATGTTTTAAGCTGAGGTTTACGAGTTTTACATATTGCTGTCCATTCAGACAGTGAGAAGAAGAAACTATTCAATAAAGCGGATGAAAATTAAGGTAAAAAAAAGCCCGATGTAAACACCGGGCTTCTAAGACTTTTTGTTTACGCTAGCTTAGAGGCTTGAATCAAGCTCTGGGACAGCGTCAAACAAATCGGCAACTAAGCCGTAATCCGCAACTTGGAAAATCGGTGCGTCTTCGTCTTTGTTAATAGCAACAATGACTTTAGAGTCTTTCATACCAGCCAAATGCTGAATTGCACCAGAAATACCAACGGCAATATACAAACCAGGAGCAACGATTTTACCAGTCTGACCGACCTGCATATCGTTAGGTACAAAGCCCGCATCGACAGCAGCGCGCGAAGCACCAACTGCCGCGCCGAGTTTGTCAGCCAAAGAATACAGCATGGCAAAGTTGTCACCGTTTTGCATACCGCGGCCACCAGAAACTACAATGCTTGCTGCAGTTAGTTCTGGGCGGTCGCTCTTCGCGACTTCTTCACGAACGTAGCTAGAGTTACCGGCGTCATGTGCGCTCGCAACGGCCTCTACTGATGCACTGCCACCCTCTGCTGCAACTGCGTCGAAAGCAGTAGTACGAACAGTGATAACTTTAATAGCATCTGAAGATTGCACGGTAGCAATAACGTTACCTGCGTAGATTGGGCGCTTGAACGTGTCAGCGCTTTCTACAGAGATGATTTCAGAAATCTGGGCAACGTCTAGCAATGCCGCCGCACGCGGTAAGGTGTTCTTACCGTTAGTGGTTGCCGGTGCCAAGATGTAACCATAGTCTTTGCCAAGCTCAGCCACTAGCAGGCTAACGTTTTCAGCAAGCTGGTGACCATACGCTGCGTTGTCAGCAACCAACACTTTGCTAACGCCTTCAATTTTTGCCGCAGCTTCCCCAGCAGCGCCACAGCCTTCGCCAGCAACAAGAACGGTAATATCGCCGCCAATTGCTTTTGCGGCAGCAACAGTATTTAACGTAGCGCCTTTAATGGTGGCGTTATCATGTTCTGCAAGAATTAAAATACTCATCAGATTACCTTCGCCTCGTTTTTCAGCTTATCAACAAGTTCAGCAACGTCAGCGACTTTAACGCCAGCTTGACGCTCTGCAGGCGGCTCTACTTTCAGGGTAGTAACTCGTGGAGTCACATCAACACCGAGATCTTCTGGCGTCATTACATCTAAGGTCTTTTTCTTTGCCTTCATGATGTTTGGCAACGAAGCATAACGTGGCTCGTTTAAGCGCAAGTCAGTAGTCACCACTGCAGGCAGTGATAACTTAACAACTTGTGAGCCGCTGTCGACTTCACGCGTAACAGTTACGCTATCGCCTTCAACCACAACTTCAGACGCAAATGTACCCTGCGACATACCAGTTAATGCAGCTAGCATTTGGCCGGTTTGGTTGTTATCACCATCTATAGCTTGTTTGCCAAGAATAACCATTTTCGGCTCTTCTTTATCGACAATAGCTTTCAGCAGTTTAGCAATGGCTAAAGGTTGAACCTCAACATCGGTTTCAACCAAAATGCCACGGTCAGCGCCCAGCGCCAACGCAGTACGAATCTGCTCTTGGCTTACTTTAGGGCCAACAGAGACGGCAACTATTTCAGTTACAACGCCTTTCTCTTTAAGGCGCACAGCCTCTTCGATGGCTATTTCGCAAAATGGGTTAATAGCCATTTTTACATTATTCAGATCAACGCCAGTTCCGTCCGATTTCGGACGTACTTTTACGTTGTAGTCAACTACTCGTTTGACAGCAACCAGAACCTTCATGGATTCCCCAGTACACGCGTAAATTAAATGGAATGGCTTTATATCCCTACGCTGTAGAACCGTAGATCAGTTCCAACCGGATAAAGCCTCTTTTCAAAGCGCGGTTATATTGACGCGTATAAGACCTAAGGTCAATAAAAGCAGTATATTCACGTGGCGAATAACGGTTATTCGCTAGCTAACCAGTTTTATATTTCGATCTGGTAAGTTTTTGTTTAAAAAAGATTTTTTTAAACTGTACAAAACACTGACTTAACAAAGATGACAGGAATAAAACTAAGGCTAAAGTAGCCTTTTAGAGCCTCTAGTTTTATAATTCACTCTTTTAATCAGTCATAAATCGCCCAAAATAAGGGCAATGCTGGTAAAGCATACAGAGGAGAGAGTCTGTGGAACGCGAATCAATGGAATTTGACGTCCTGATCGTTGGAGCCGGCCCTGCCGGATTGGCGGCAGCGTGCAAAATTCGTCAGTTAAGCGAAAGCACTGGTAAAGACATCAGCGTTTGCGTAGTAGAAAAAGGCTCAGAAGTTGGCGCTCATATTCTTTCTGGTGCGGTCTTTGAACCCAGCGCGCTGAACGAATTATTTCCTGACTGGAAAGAAAAAGGCGCACCGCTGAACACGCCTGTCACTGGCGACGACATTTATTATATGACCAGCGCTGAAAAAGCGATCAAGGTTCCCGGTTTTGCTGTACCTAAAACCATGCACAACGAAGGCAATTACATTATTAGTCTTGGTAATTTGTGCCGTTGGATGGCTGAGCAAGCTGAAGGCATGGGCGCAGAAATTTACCCTGGCTTTGCCGCCGCTGACGTGCTATTTCACGAAGACGGCAGTGTAAAAGGCGTTGTGACTGGCGACATGGGCATTGCAGAAGACGGTAGCCATAAAGACAGCTACATGCCAGGCATGGAGCTGCACGCCAAGTACACCCTGTTTGCTGAAGGCTGTCGTGGCCATTTAGGCAAACGCCTGATGGAAAAATTCGACCTTAATGCCGGTAAAGACCCCCAGCATTACGGCATTGGTATTAAAGAGCTATGGAAAATTGATCCAGCCAAGCATGAAGAAGGCAAGGTAATGCACGCTGCAGGCTGGCCCTTAGCTGAAAACGGCGCTGCTGGCGGTAGCTTCCTGTACCATATTGAAGACAACCAAGTGTCGATTGGCCTGATTACCGACCTTTGTTACGACAATCCTTATTTGTCACCTTTCGAAGAGTTTCAACGCTTTAAAAAGCACCCTACCGTTATGCAATATTTGGAAGGTGGCGAGCGTATCTCCTATGGCGCACGCGCGATCGCCAAAGGCGGCTTGCAATCTCTACCGAAAATGACCTTCCCCGGTGGTCTGTTGATTGGTTGTGACGCTGGCACACTGAATTTTGCAAAGATTAAAGGCAGCCACACAGCGATGAAATCCGGCATGATTGCCGCTGAAGTCGTTCACAAAGCCATTACCGAAAATCAAGCGACAGGCGCCGAACTGAGCGAATACACCGCTGCGTTTGAAAAATCCTCAGTTTACAAAGAACTGTACGACCAGCGTAACTTTGGCCCTGCGCAACACAAATGGGGTAATTTCTTAGGCTCTGCTTACGCCTTTATCGACATCAACATCTTTGGCGGGAAATTGCCGTGGACGCTGGGCGATGACCACCCAGACCATGCAGAAATGAAGCTGGCAGCAGATTCAAAGAAAATTACTTATCCAAAGCCGGATAATAAAATCACCTTTGATCGTCTGACCTCGGTATTTTTATCGAACACCAACCACGAAGAAGATCAGCCCTGCCATCTCACGCTGAAAGACCCTGAACTACCTATTCGCGAGAATCTGCCAAAATATGCAGAACCAGCGCAGCGTTACTGCCCTGCTGGCGTATATGAAGTGGTCGAAGACGCCCAAGGCACACCTAAATTTCAAATTAATGGCCAGAACTGTGTTCACTGCAAAACATGTGACATAAAAGATCCCGCACAAAATATTGTATGGGTAACCCCAGAAGGCCTGGGTGGGCCGAATTATCCCAATATGTAACACAAAAAAGGGCAGCTTAAGCTGCCCTTTTTTATTTTTAATAATCAGATAATTACGACAAAGTTATAACATTCCTAATTCAAAGTCTGTGCCGCCAGCTCGCAATACTAAACGATCACCATCGCGCTCAGCCAGCTCAACCAACTTGTAAAAACTCGCTCGATTAACCCTAGCCTGCAAACCATGCGTTAGTAGCACCGATGGATTTGGTTCTTGGCTTACTTCGTCTGTAATTACTGTTAGAGGGTGCTGCTCTCCCAGCTCCAACCAAGTATCTACATTGGTTTTTACCGCAATCCGCCGACCATCAGCTAAATCATTAACTTCAAAATCTATAATTTGTAGCGGTAAATCTTCTACGGTGACACGCCACTTTTCAACAGGTGTAACCAAGTAATACTCATCGTCATCTTCGCGGCGAAGTATCGAAGCGAATAATTTCACCAATTTATGCCGTTTTATTTCACCGCCTTCATGGATCCAGCGGCCATCACTTTTTATGACAATATCGATGTCACCACTCAGCTCTGGGTGCCATTTATCGATGGGAGGGGCACCACGCTGATCGCGTAATAGCGCTTCAATATCTGTTAATGTCGCCACAATACCTCTCCCGTCTCGGTGTTTATTAGCACGTAATAACGCGAGGATTAATGAATCACCCTCACATTGATTACCCCTTCTAGGGCCGCTAGCTGAGCGAGCAGTTCTTCACTGACTTCGCCACCAAGGTCAATAAGGTTATACGCAATTTCATCGCGACTCTTGTTGAGCATGTCGACGATATTAATATTGGCATCTGCCAAAATTCCTAAAATACTGCCGAGAATTTTAGGAACATTATGGTTAGCGATCGCTAAGCGGCAGTGACCACTGCGTTCTAATTGTAAATTAGGGAAGTTAACCGAGTTTTTAATATTTCCATTTTGAAGAAAATCACTAATTTGTTCAGCCGCCATCACCGCACAATTATCTTCAGCTTCGTCTGTACTTGCGCCGATGTGCGGCATTAACACCACATCATCGCGACCAATTAACGACGGAACTGGGAAGTCAGTAATGAACTGGCGTAGTTGACCTTTATCGAGTGCGCTTATTACCGCCTCAATGTTGACTATCTCTTCGCGTGCGAAGTTCAGTAAACAACAGCCTGGTTTACACGTTGCGAGAAGATCAGCATTTACCATCCCACGAGTAGCGTCCAATACCGGCAGATGAAGCGTTATATAATCGGCCTTAGCAAACAGACTATTAATGTTTTCCATTTTTTTAACGGAGCTTGGCAGTCGCCATGCGGCATCAACTGATAAGGCAGGATCATAACCGATCACTTCCATATCTAAGCTCAGCGCGGCGTTAGCTATCATTGAGCCGATTGCACCTAAGCCAACGACGCCCAAGGTTCTGCCTGCTAGCTCATTACCTTTAAAGCGTTTCTTTTCTTTTTCGAGCAACTTTGCCATTTCGCCGGCATCATCCATATGCCCCAAAGAATTTACATAAGAGATACCTTGTAATATGCCCCGTGAGCCGAGTGCAAGCCCGGCGATAACCAATTCTTTCACTGCATTGGCATTTGCCCCTGGACTATTAAACACAGGAATGCCTCGTTCGGTACACGCAGCAACCGGAATATTATTGGTACCTGCACCCGCACGGCCGATAGCTTTTACAGTCTTCGCAATATCATTGGCTTGCAGTTTATGGCTGCGTAATAAAATAGCATCCGGCGTTGTAAACTCGCTGGCAATTTCATAGCTATCGCGGGGTAGACGATCTAAACCTTTAGTAGAAATTTGGTTTAAGGTCAGTACTTTATACACAAAAAAATCCTCGAATTTTAACCAATCATACGGTTGCGCTGTCCGCTCGTATTAACAGGGAAATGATTAAACGCGTCATCTGCTCCCAGCTCCACCTGCTGGCCAAGAGGGATGCTATGGAAATACGCAATGCTATCAATTTTGCCGCCCATCGCTAAGGCTGCGGTGTAGTTAAGATTTTTACACAGTATGCCAAAGTCCCAGCGATCCGCTTCTGGACCAACAAAGCCACTAAAGGCACCCTGATCATCCAGAACAACAGAAAAGTCGTGGAGAGGTATAGATAGGCCTTCGCCGCGCGCTTTTATATAAGCTTCTTTTAGAGTCCAATAGCGATAAAAATAATCAAGTTGCTGGTCATCAGCTCGACCGTTTAGGGCTTGCAGTTCTAGCGCCGAAAAATAATCGTCCGCCATATTGAGAATACTGCGATTTTCAGCGCGACTCTCAACATCTACACCAACGTCATTATCCCGTGTCACTACACAAACAGTGAGCCCGCTAGTGTGCGCGGTATTAAATTGTATTAGGCCTTGAGCCTCGCTATTACTCAGCTCTGGCTTCCCATAGGCGTTAACACAGAAGCTGATTTTTTCTGGTGCTAATCCGCAGTACTCCGAGAGCACAGTTCGTAGTAACGCGCGACTAACAAGGTAGTCCCTACCGTTATTACCGTGTATTAGTTGTTGGTACTGCTCTAGTTCAGCTGGAGACAACATGGCTTCATATTGATCTAGCCGGCCATTAAGGCGGTGGTCGTCTGTAAAACAATACCAAACGTCGACGTGGCCAATTAATGACGGTCTTTTCTCTACAATGGAAATCATTATTTTTATTTCCAAGCGATCACCACGCAGCATCGAGCCTGCGCGGTGATCGCATTACATCAATTAATTTTAATCTCAGCGCTTTCCCACAAACTATTAAAATAAGCAGAAAACTCTTGAGATGATTTATTACGGTAAGCGTTTGTCTCTGCGTCTAACGCAGTGCTTTGTTTTAACCCAGCCAGATCGCCATAGCGAACGTCTAGTAGCTGCATAACTACGCGGTCACCATTATTTTTACGAAGCGTACTCACACTGGCTTTAGAAGGCTGCGGCCGTGGCATAGCGAATGCTTGATTCCGTATTGCAGTATCGACACTAATATCATTGCGTTTGCCATCAATAACACCATTCCAGCTTAGGTCTTGTGCTTTTGCAATCTCTTCCGCACGACCACCGGCACTAAGCGCGGCCTGTAACTCCTCTGCTTTTGCCAGCGCAGCCGCTTCAGCTTTATTCTCAGACAATATTGTTTGGATATCATTCCGAACATCGTCTAAAACTTTTGGCTGCGGCGCTTTGTATTCTTCTATGTGAAGAACAACGTATTGCTCGGATGAAAGCTCAATAACGTCGCTGTTTAAACCTTGGTTGCGAAGCTCAGCATTAAACGCAGCCTGCTTTACGGCAGGATAAGCAAAAAGCCCGTTATCAGAGTTTTTGCTAAGCCAATCACCTTGCTGAACTTCCAATTGCATTTCTTTAGCAGGCATAGCGAGGCTTTCAGCATTAAAGACGAGGTCTTTGAGCGTGTCTACCGCACCCACTAAACGTGGTTGCGCTTTCTGTTCACGTAAGCGCTCGGTGATTTCAAGACGCGCTTCGTCAACGCTAGGTAGCTCTGGCTTGCGAACGCTTACTAATTTAATCAGGTGTAAACCCGCTTCAGTTTCAACAATGGGTGACAGCTCCCCTACTTTCAAATTGGCCAAGGCTTCTTCAAATTCGGTTGGAAAACTTTCCCCGCTGGTAAAGCCTAGCAAACCGTCATTCGCCGCAGAACCGGCATCAGCAGAGAACTTTTTCGCTTCATCGCCAAATTCTGCACCAGCAACAATATCATCGCGGATTTTTTGGAGTTGCGCGGATGCATCTTCCCGACTGCGGTCGTCATTTATCTCAATTAATATATGAGCAGCTTCACGTTCAATTTGTGCGTTATTGGTGTCAACCAAACGTTGATATTCTGCTTGTACCTGATCTTCCGAGACAGGCTCATAAAACTGTTGTTCGGTCAGCTCAATATACGAAAAACGAACCTGTTCTTCGCTTAAGAAAGCGTCTGCATTAGCAGCGTAATAAGCCGCAATTTCATCCTCACTAACACTTACGTCTTTGGTGTACATCGCTAGCGGAATGTTTATAAAGTGGTAATCTCGCGACTCATACAACAAGCCCACAGAACGCGCTAACTCTGCGTCACTAATAAACGCAGAACCGGCCACTGCAGTAGATAATTGCTGAATAGTTAAGTCAGATTTCAACAGTTGCTTGAAAAAACTACTGTTGTAGCCCTGCAGTCGAAGCACTTGCTGATAACGCTCCTGCGAAAAACGACCATCTTCTTGAAATTGAGGCATGGCCGCAATCGTCGCATTTAACTGCGATGCTGAAATCTCTATGTTTTCGTCTTTAGCAGCTTGAAGTAGCAATTGCTGCTTTATCAACGTATTTAGCGCTGGCTTGCGCAAAATTGAATCATCAAGCATTGCGGGGTCGATTTGATCGCCCATCATGCTTAGCAGGCGACGTTTTTGCAGTGTAATTGCCTGCTGTAACTCCGCTTCTGAAATCTTTTCACCGTTAACGACCGCTGCCGATGAAGGCGCTGAACTATTAAATAAGCTATCAATCCCGAATAGTGCGAATGGCACTATAATAATGGCGATGATGACCTTGGCCGCTTTTCCCTGGATATTATTACGAATATTTTGCAGCATTGACGCTAAACCTGATTCTGAATCAAAAAAAAAGCGCACCTCTCGATGCGCCTTCTGTAAGAGGTTTTACCCCTAGCGGCTTCCCGACTGAGCGGAAATGGCTATCTATACCTTAGTTACAGGCATCTTTCAGCGCTTTACCAGCTTTGAAGCTAGGAATTTTAGCGGCTGAAATTTCGATTGGCGCACCAGTTTGTGGGTTACGGCCAGTACGAGCTGCACGGTCTTTAACACTAAAAGTACCGAAACCAACCAAAGAAACCGAATCGTCTGATTTCAATGCATTAGTAATAGCTTCTACGGCTCCATCCAATGCGCGTCCTGCCGCTGCTTTTGACAAATCTGCAGATTCTGCAATAGCGTCGATTAGCTCAGATTTATTCACTTATTCTTCCCCTTCAAATTGTTATAAAAAATATTTTTACATTAACTGACTGGTGACCGTCACAAACATACGCACAGGCCTGATATGCCATGTGCGTAAAGAGTGGGATTTATACCAACTGCGCCGTATATGGTCAAGATTTCTCTGCGTCTAGTGTGCGTTTGCACGCGACTCGCCAAGAATATCACCATTCCCATCGACATTTTTGTGACTGTCGTCTATTCCAGCTAGATACGCTTCTTCAGAAATTTCTTCAGGAAGACTTTCCAGCGCAATGTCCAGAACCTCATCAATCCACTTGACCGGACGAATTTCTAGATCGGCTTTTATATTTTCCGGAATTTCTTTCAGGTCCCGCTCGTTTTCCAGAGGGATTATAACGGTTTTTATGCCGCCGCGGTGAGCGGCAAGTAGTTTTTCTTTTAAACCACCAATGGCTAATACTTGACCACGAAGCGTAATCTCACCTGTCATTGCCACATCAGACCGTACCGGAATACCGGTTATCACTGAAACCAGCGCCGTACACATGCCAATGCCCGCTGACGGACCATCTTTGGGAGTGGCGCCTTCTGGCATATGGATGTGTATGTCATGACGGTCGTGATAGCGCGCGGGAATACCTAAACGTTTAGACCGGCTTCTTACTACCGTGGTTGCCGCCTGAATAGATTCTTGCATAACATCGCCAAGCGAGCCGGTTTTAATGTGGCGGCCTTTACCAACGACCGATACTGCTTCGATGGTGAGAAGTTCACCACCAACTGAAGTCCACGCTAAACCGGTGACTTGACCGACTTTATTTTCTTCCTCTGCTTTTCCAAAGGTATAGCGGCGCACGCCCAGATAATCTTCCAGATTAGCGCTCGTAACGATAATAATGCCATTGTCGCCGTTCAGCGCCACGCTCTTAACGACTTTGCGACAAACTTTAGCCACCTGACGCTCTAAGCCACGCACACCTGCCTCGCGAGTGTAATAACGCACAATGTCTTGCAGCGCGTCGTCGCCGATTTCCGCCTCGGTGACCTTTAAGCCGTTATTTTTTAACTGTTTTGGTATCAGGTAACGCCGAGCGATGTTGATTTTCTCATCTTCGGTGTAACCAGGTATGCGAATAACCTCCATACGATCCATTAAAGCCGGTGGAATATTCAGGGAGTTAGACGTACAGATAAACATAACATCTGATAAGTCGTAGTCCACCTCAAGGTAGTGGTCGTTGAAAGCATGATTCTGCTCTGGATCCAAGACCTCTAGCAATGCCGACGCTGGATCGCCGCGATGATCCATCCCCATTTTGTCGATTTCATCTAACAAAAATAGCGGGTTGCGAACCGCTGTTTTTGACATTTTTTGAATCACTTTACCTGGCATAGAGCCAATATAGGTTCGACGATGCCCGCGAATTTCTGCTTCATCGCGAACGCCACCCAACGCCATACGCACAAATTTACGATTGGTGGCACGAGCAATAGACTCACCCAGCGAGGTTTTACCCACTCCTGGTGGGCCAACTAAGCACAGCACTGGACCTTTAACTTTTTTAACCCGTTTTTGTACCGCGAGGTACTCAAGGATACGGTCTTTAACTTCTTCTAAACCGTAATGGTCTTCGTCTAGCATTTCTTGCGCACGCTTAAGGTCGTGCTTAACCCGTGAACGCTTTTGCCAAGGGATATTCACCAGCCAATCTATATAACCACGAACCACAGATGCCTCTGCTGACATCGGTGACATCATTTTTAGCTTTGCTAACTCGGCTTTTGCTTTGTCGAGCGCCTCTTTACTCATACCGGCTTTCTGAACCCGGCCTTCTAACTCTTCAAGCTCATTGACGCCCTCTTCCGACTCGCCGAGCTCACGTTGAATAGCCTTCATTTGCTCGTTTAGATAATACTCGCGCTGGCTTTTTTCCATCTGTTTTTTGACGCGGCCGCGAATACGCTTTTCAACCTGAAACAGGTCGATCTCGGCCTCCATCAAGCCCATAAGGTGTTCAAGACGCTCACGCTCATTAGCCATCTCAAGCACAGCTTGTTTCTGCTCTAGCTCCATTGTCATATGGGCGGCAATTGTGTCGCCCAAGCGACCCGGATCATCAATGCCCGCTAGGGAGGTAAGTACTTCCGCCGGAATCTTTTTACTGAGGTTAATATACTTTTCAAATTGTGAAATGGCAGACCTGAGCATCACTTCGGACTCATCAGCGGCAATCCGCTCGCCCTCTAATGTCGTGATTTCAGCGCTGAAATAATCTTCTTCGGCAGTCACCGCGTTCAACTGTGCGCGGTAACTTCCTTCAACCAACACTTTAACGGTGCCGTCAGGCAGCTTTAGTAACTGCAGAATATTAGCAACGGTGCCTATATCGTAAAGGTCATCAGTACCTGGTTCATCTAAATCAGGGTTACGCTGTGCAGCAAGCACAATTTCCTTGTTGCTAGCCATAGCCAGTTCAAGGGCGCGAATTGACTTATCTCGTCCCACAAACAGCGGGATCACCATATGGGGATACACCACTACGTCGCGCAAAGGAAGCAGTGGCAATTCCAATATTTCGTGTGTGTCAGCCATTACGTTTCCTCTTAGTTAATCTGGTTCAATCCGCCCGCAGCGAATATTTGCCGGCTATAAAGACAGCGTAGTTCTAAGATGGGGATTTGACGCGTTAAAAACAAGACTTGACTGTAAAGAAACTGACAAAAAAGAAAAACGCTGCGAAAAGAAGCTTCTCGCAGCGTTAGATATAGCGGGGATTACTCTTTGGGAGCGGCTTTGCGCTGCTCGGTGTTGTGATACACCAGTATTGGTGCAGAATCACCTTTGATCACCGAATCATCGATAACGACCTTGCTGACGTTATCCATAGACGGTAGATCGTACATGGTATCAAGTAATACTGACTCTAGAATTGAGCGTAAACCACGTGCTCCGGTTTTACGCGTCATGGCTTTTTCGGCAACCGAGCGCAATCCGTCTTCACGGAAATCTACTTCTACGCCTTCCATATCAAACAACTTGGCGTATTGCTTGGTCAGCGCGTTCTTGGGCTCAGTCAAAATGCTAACCAAAGCGTCGACATCTAGCTCTTCCAGCGTCGCGATTACAGGAAGGCGACCGACGAACTCTGGAATCAGACCATAGCGAACTAGGTCATCCGGCTCTACATCGGCAAGAATTTCGCCAACATTACGCGCTTCGTTTTTACTTTTAACCTCAGCACCGAAACCAATACCACCCTTTTCAGAGCGATCACGTATAACGCGATCTAGACCAGCAAATGCACCGCCACAAATAAATAAGATATTTGATGTGTCTACCTGCAAAAACTCTTGCTGAGGGTGCTTACGCCCGCCTTGCGGTGGTACCGATGCTACAGTACCTTCAATCAGCTTTAGAAGCGCTTGCTGTACGCCCTCGCCGGACACGTCACGGGTAATTGAGGGGTTGTCTGATTTTCGTGAGATCTTGTCGATTTCATCAATATAGACAATACCCATCTGGGCTTTTTCAACATCGTAATCGCATTTTTGCAGCAATTTTTGGATGATGTTTTCAACATCCTCGCCCACGTAACCGGCTTCGGTTAGGGTTGTTGCATCGGCAATTGTGAATGGGACATCAAGTAAACGAGCCAAGGTTTCCGCAAGTAGAGTTTTACCGCTACCGGTTGGACCTATCAGTAAGATATTACTCTTACCAAGCTCTACTTCATCTTTGTGCTTGTCGCCGTAGCGCAGGCGTTTGTAGTGGTTATACACCGCTACCGCTAATACTTTTTTCGCACGAACCTGACCAATAACATATTGATCTAGCGTGCCATTAATTTCCTGTGGTGTCGGCAGTTTGTCGCGACCTGCCTCACTCGCTGCTTCCTGAACTTCTTCTCGAATGATGTCATTACAAAGATCGACACACTCATCACAGATGAAGACAGACGGCCCGGCAATTAATTTGCGGACTTCGTGCTGGCTTTTACCACAGAAGGAACAGTACAGCAGTTTGCCGTTATCTTCTGTGCCGTCTTTACTACTCATTCATACCTACCTTGTTCTGATTTTGCAGGGTGATCGAAGCACCTTGGGGTAAAGATGACGCTTTTTACCCACATTTGCAAGTTTGCGCTATCCGAAGTCAGGTCCGAATACCGCCGTTAGATGCACTATGCGCGAGCTGTAAGCACTTCGTCCACCAGCCCATAATCACAGGATTGCTGTGCATTCATGAAATTATCACGCTCCGTATCGCGCGCAATGGTTTCGTAAGTCTGACCGGTATGCTCAGCCATTAAATGATTCAGCTTCTCACGAATAATCAAGATTTCTCTGGCTTGAATATCGATATCCGTTGCCTGGCCTTGGGCGCCGCCGCTGGGTTGGTGAATCATGGTGCGCGCATTTGGAACAATAAAACGTTTACCCTTAGCGCCGCCGCTTAACAAAAAGGCGCCCATGCTGGCAGCCTGACCGATACACATTGTGCTTACGTCAGGTTTGATAAACTTCATGGTGTCATAAATAGATAAACCCGCAGTCACTGACCCGCCTGGCGAGTTGATATAAAGATGAATATCTTTGTCAGGGTTTTCTGACTCAAGGAAAAGTAATTGAGCCACGATAAGGTTGGCCATATAGTCTTCAACTTGGCCCACGCAAAATATAACGCGCTCTTTAAGCAGTCGCGAATATATATCGTAAGAGCGCTCACCACGGGCGGTTTGCTCTACAACCATAGGCACTAGGCCTAGATTGGTTATTGTATTATTACTGAAACCATCGATCGAATTGCGCGACATATTGAATACTCTTCCGTACGTAATTAATGTTCTAAATTTACGGCCAGCGGAAAAAAATCAAGCGACGGAACTTTCGTTCAGTCGCTTGAGCGGAAAAAACCAGAGTACCCTTTTTAGATTAGGATTCTTCTGCCTCTTTCGCTGGTGGCGACATAACTTCTTCGTAGCTTAAAGTTTCTTCGCTAACCTTCGATTTTTCAAGCAATTTCTCAACAACTTCTTCTTCAATAACCATACCTTCGATTTGTTGAAGCTGTTGCGGGTTGCTCATATACCAATTAATGATTTCTTCTTTGTCTTCATAACTGGCAGCCATTTCTTCCAAGGCAGCGCGCACCTTGTCTTCGTCAGCTTTAATACCTTCAATGCTAATTAACTCATTTAGCACTAGGCCCAGCTTAACGCGACGCTCCGCATTTTCACGGAACAGCTCATCAGGCAGGATGTCAGCGGCATTCAGTTTTTCTGCCATTGCGCCAAATTGCTGCATTTGTTGGTTGCGTAAAGCATCAATTTCTTGAGAAACCAAAGCTTTTGGCACTTGCAGATCAGCGTGAATAGCAAGAACACCTTCCATGACTTGGTTCTTAATGCGGGACTTAGTCGCATTTTTCAACTCACGAGCCATATTTTTTTCTACTTCAGCGCGAAAAGCTGCTTCGCCGCCTTCTTTAACACCAAAGGCTTCAAACAGTGCTTCGTCCATTTCCGGAAGTTTTTTCTCGTTAACGCTGTTCAAAGTAATCTTGAATTCAACAGCGGCACCTTTAAGGTCTTCGCTGTGATAATCATCAGGAAAAGACAAAGAAATCACTTTCTCTTCGCCGGCAGTCATACCAATTACACCGTCTTCAAAGCCGGGAATCATGCGGCCAGAGCCTAGCTCTAAATCGCTGCCCTCAGCCTTGCCACCGTCGAAAGCAACGCCATCTTTAGTGCCAAGGTAATCGATATTTGCCTTGTCGCCGTCTGCTGCTGCGCGCTCAACAGGCTGCCACTCGGCACGCTGCTGACGCAAATTCTCAATCATTTTGTCGAGGTCAGCAGTCGTAATCACTGACACAGGCTTTTTGACTTCGATTGAGCTGTAGTCTTTGGCTTCAACTTCCGGGAAAACTTCAAACGTCGCAACAAACTCAACGTCTTTACCTGCCTCCAAACTTTTAGGCTCAATATTTGGACGACCAGCCGGCTTTAAACCCTGTTGCTGGATAGCTTCGTAAAAGCTTTCGTTCATCACCTCGCCAAGTACTTCCATGCGCACGGACTCGCCGAAACGCTGACGTACAACGCGCATAGGCACTTTGCCTGGGCGAAAACCGTCTAATTTGACAGTGCGTGCAGCATTTTGCAGGCGTGAATCAACTGCGCTATCAATGCGCGCAGCGGGAACGCCTACAATCAGGCGACGTTCTAGGCCAGAAGTCGTTTCAACTGAGACTTGCATGGGGGGTCCTCAAAACAGGGCTGTTAAACACAAATGGCCACTATGATTTCAAAGCGGCCATTTAAAAGAATTCTATGAAATGGTGCGGATGGAGAGACTCGAACTCTCACGCCTTGCGGCACCAGAACCTAAATCTGGCGTGTATACCAATTTCACCACATCCGCACACTTGTAAAACCGTCTTAAGGTATTGAATTATCACGGTTTACAAATGAAATCGCGCAGCATGACTACGCGAGGAACGAGATTGTGCCACAGGCCATGAGCGTGATCAAGCAGACCTGCAAACATTTATCATCAAAGGCCGCTATTGCTCAGAATTCAAACAATAGCGCCCTTTGAAACGGGGTTATACCCGCTCAATAATTGTACTAATGCCCTGCCCCATACCAATACACATGGTTGCAAGACCCACTGAGGTATCACGCTGCTCCATCACGTTGATCAAAGTGGTGACGATACGCGTACCCGAACAACCAAACGGATGACCTAAGGCAATAGCGCCACCATTGAGGTTTACTTTGTCGTCCATTTTATCCAGCAACTTGAGATCTTTCAGTACTGGCAAGGCTTGCGCTGCAAAAGCTTCATTAAGCTCGACAGTTTGAATATCATCCATGGTCATACCAAGACGCTTCAAGGCTTTATGCGTTGACGGCACTGGCCCGTAACCCATGATAGACGGATCAACCCCCGCCACTGCCATGCCAACCACTTTTGCACGCGGCGTGAGACCGAGGTCCATTGCGCGCTGACCAGACATCATGATCATCGCAGAAGCGCCGTCGGCGATTTGCGAGCTGGTGCCCGCCGTTACGGTACCGTTGCGCGGATCAAATGCAGGGCGCAACTGAGCAAGACTCTCTAGTGTAGTTTCAGGGCGGATAGTGGTATCAGCCTTAACCAAAATCTTACGGCCATCATCGCCATGACCTTCAATAGCTATAATTTCATTATCAAAACGGCCGTTGGCGCGGGCATCAGCCGCCAGCATATGAGATCGCAAACCGAGCTCATCCTGCTGCTCGCGACCAATGCCATGCATCATTGCCAGCGCTTCAGCGGTCATTCCCATCATTCCCGCTGCACGAGCAACATATTTACTGGCCTGAGGATTGGGATCAACACCGTGGTTCATCGCGAGATGCCCCATATGCTCAACCCCACCGACCATAAAGGTGTCGCCATACCCGCTCATAATAGCCTGCGCAGCTGTATGTAATGCTGACATAGACGAACCACAAAGGCGGCTAACCGTTTGACCTGCAACCTCATGCGGTAGCTTGGTCATAACAGAGATCATTCGCGCTATATTCCAGCCCTGCTCATTGGTTTGGTTTACACAACCCCAAATCACATCTTCAAACAAGGCAGGGTCAATACCTGGGTTGCGCGCCAATAAAGCATCGATTAACGATGCCGACATATTTTCAGCCCGCACATTTCTAAATACGCCGTTTTTTGAACGCCCCATAGGAGTACGGGCGCAATCGACGATTACTACATCATTTGCTTTGTAAGTCATGGTTATATCTCCGCCCGATTATTTAAAAAATGATTCGCCGTTGGCCGCCATTTGGCGAAGGCTTTCAGTTGGCTGATAGAGCGGACCAAGATCCGCGTAGCGATCTGCCATTTCACAAAAGGCTTTCACGCCCATTTGATCGATGTAACGCAGTGCGCCGCCACGGAATACCGGGAAGCCGATGCCCATAATTAAACCCATGTCCGCATCAGCGGGGGCACGAACTATGTTTTCATCGATGCAACGAACGGTTTCGATACACATAGGAATCATCATACGTGCGACGATATCGTCGTCTGACAACTCTACCGACGCTTGTTTAGCGGACTCTGCCATTGCTAGCGCAGTCTCATCTTCACACTTCTTAGGCTTACCTTTGGCGTCCTCTTCGTAGCGGTAAAAACCGATGCCGTTTTTCTGGCCAAAGCGCTTCGCTTCAAACATCAGCTGAGAAATGCCGGTGAAGCCGTGACGCATCCGATCTGGGAAACCTTCCGCCATGACTTCTGCCGCATGATAACCAGTGTCGATGCCGACCACGTCCATTAGATAAGCCGGACCCATTGGCATACCAAAGCCTTCCATCACCTTGTCGATCTTACGGAAGTCGCCACCGTCACGTATCAGCATGTCAAAGCCAGCAAAATACGGGAACAGTACACGGTTAACATAGAAGCCAGGGCAGTCATTAACCACAATCGGTGTTTTACCCATCTGTAGGGCGTACTTCACAACCTTGGCAACGGTGTCATCGCTGGTCTTTTCGCCGCGAATGACTTCTACCAAAGGCATCGCATGCACGGGGTTAAAGAAGTGCATACCACAGAAGTTCTCTGGTCTTTCTAGCGCTTCTGCAAGGTGGGTAATGGAAATAGTCGATGTATTCGATGCCAGCACTGCGTCGTTGCGGATGTGTTTCTCGGTTTCAGAAAGTACAGCCCGCTTAACCTTGGCATTTTCAACCACAGCCTCAACAATGACATCGGCTTTATCAAAACCATCATAGTTTAGTGATGGGCGAATGCTACCTAACACAGCAGCCATTTTGTCAGCGGTCATGCGCCCACGCGATACGCGCTTAGCAAGCAATTTACCCGCTTCCTTCATGCCAAGAGCAAGACCAGCGTCGGCAATGTCTTTCATAAGAATTGGCGTGCCCTTATAGGCCGACTGGTAAGCAATACCACCGCCCATAATACCGGCACCCAAAACAGCAGCTTGCTTAATATCGCCGCCTGTTTTTGCAAAGCCGCGGGCTGCTTTACTCACAGCCTGCTCGCTTAGGAACAAACCAACCAATGCCGCAGACTGCGGGGTACGCACCAATTTAATAAAATGGTCAATTTCAACCTCAATGGCCTCAGCTCGGCTTAAACCGGCATTGCGCTCCATTGATTTAGCTGCCGTCAACGGCGCAGGCATGTGACGCCCGGCTTGCTGCGCAACCATTGCCTTACCGGTGGTGAATGACATCATTCGCTCGATATCATTTAATTTAACAGGCGAAGTTTTTTCAGTGCGGCGCGCTTGATAATCAAACTCGCCAGCAATGGTGTTTTTAAGCAAGTCTAGTGATGCGTCGCGAAGTGCATCTGGTGCGACTACCGCATCCACACCGCCATCTTTAAGCGCGGCATCGGGCTTTTGCTGATTACCGGCCGCAACCCACAACATCGCATTATCGCAGCCGATAACACGTGGCAATCTTACTGTGCCGCCAAAGCCTGGGTTAATACCCAACTTCACTTCTGGCAAACCCACTATCGCCGCAGATGACATTACACGGAAGTCACAAGCCAGACACATCTCAAAACCGCCACCAAGAGCGACACCATTTATAGCAACAACGGTAGGCACTGGCAGGTCTTCAAACGCATTGAAGATATCGTTCGCTTTAGACGCCCACTCACGCAAATCAGCATCTGGTAGCTTAAAGAGTTCCGTAAACTCGGTGATATCAGCGCCGACGATAAATACTGACTTCCCGCTTGTTACGAGCACACCCTTCAGACTTGCTTCAGAGGCCAAAGCCGCTGTCGCCTCGCCTAGCTCTTCAAGAGTTAGACGATTAAATTTATTGACTGAGTCGCCTTCTAGGTCGAAACAGAGTTCCGCAATGCCTTCTTCCAGGTACTTTGCAGTTAACGCCTTGCCTTGATAAATCATTTTTGTTCCTCAGATTGAGTTGTGGCGGCGGCATTTGCCATACTTTTATGTTTACCATGTAAACATTGGGTGCTAAAACTACCGTATTCCAAAAATATTGGCAAGCACCACCGCAATTTAATCAGTCAAACACGCGGGATCAAAACGATAGCCCTCGTTTAACCAATCGCAAACCTCAGTTGCCAGCGGGTGCGCAATTTTGCCGTAGACTTTTGCAAGGCTCGCCTTCAGCTCATCATCCATACCATCTAAACCGGACTGCTGAAACATGGCTGCATCTCGTGCAATTAAATGCGCCAATTGGTCCGGTAACTCAGCTATCGCTGCAGCAAATGCGGTTGCGGGATCGTAACTGGCTTTGCAAGTATAGACGTCTGCCAGCGTTGGCAAGACCAACATCGACAAATGAAATTGATTCATAGGATTGACGGCGTGCCCACTACACCACGTGGCCATTTCTGGTGATCGGCCTGTGAACGGCGCCAGATGTAAAAATCGGCTGATTTTTCGTCCGTCATTTACTGGGTAATTATCCCAAATCAGAGGTTTTCTCCCCAGTAATTCAGTTGCGCGCCAGCAATCCTCGGCGGTGTAGCCGTCGCTGACAACCCGATTGCCGGTCCACAAAAGGTCAATGCCTTGATCAAGGCCGGCATTTAAATCGCGGAAATAATCCGCAGGACAGGCCCCAAATAGCTCTTCTAAGATGGGATCAAAACTGTAATAACTAGGACACATCGCAAGCTGAACATCGGGAAGCTGCTGCTGAATATCGTTTACTACCGCAGCTTGATTATGTGCCAATTGAGCATTCCCTGCAGGCAAGTCATCGAATAAAATCCATAAGATATCGGTTTTAAGTATTTGAATTTCTTTTATTTTATTTTTTAAGGCATTCTTTTCTGCCGGGCCATAACTAGCCTGCAAACCGACCGGCGATAAACCTAAGCCCCAGCTTATGCTGGAACCGTGACACTCCTCGCCAAGCCGCGCCAAATTATCTCGATGATCATCAGCAAAGGGCTGCGACCATTTATTTCTTAAGCTAGCATCGCCTTTTGGCGCATAGACGTAACTGCTGTACTGCCATTTTTCGAGTAACTCAGGCAATGCAAACCGCTGCGCCCACGTCCACTGCCGACCATAAAAACCTTCAATGATTGATGTCGTAAAAGGTTTACTCACAGCGCCTCTCTTATTTAATTTAGCCGCGATAATAACGTTGCTCTACAAATGATGACTGCCTAAGTGTTACTGGCAATTGCTTGCCCCGCACGCTGGCAAACAAAGGATCATCAGCTTTTAGCGCTGCAGTAGATACATAAGCCATCGCAACTGGCCGCGCAACGCTGGGACCAAAACCGCCGCTCGTCACCCGCCCGACCACCTCGCCATTTGCGGTAACAATCTCCGCGCCTTCACGCACAGGCGCCCTACCCTCAACATCAATTAGCACGCGCTTTTCAGCGCTGCCGTCAGCTAGCTGTGTGGCAATGACTGTGGCACCGGGGTAGCCGCCACTGCGCGCGCCATCTGGGCGCCTCACTTTTGAAATAGACCACAGTAAATTGGCGCTAACCGGACTTATGGTGCCGTCCATATCATGGCCGTAAAGGCATAAGCCCGCCTCTAAACGCAGCGAATCTCTTGCACCCAGCCCAATGAATTCGACTTCCGGCTGCGCGAGAAGCACCCGCGCCAATGCGTCGGCATGCTCAGGAGCCACAGAAATTTCATAACCGTCTTCGCCGGTATAGCCAGAGCAACTCAACCAACAAGGGATATCGTCGATATTGCAAGCTGCGGTATCCATAAAGACCATATTTGCCGTTGCCGGCGCCAAACGCGATAGAACTTGTCTCGCCAGTGGTCCTTGCAGGGCCAGCAAGCCTTGATCTTCCAGCATTTCCATTTCGATTTCAGCTGGAAGATGTTCCCGCAGCCACGCAAAGTCCTGTGTTTTACAAGCGGCGTTTACTATCAGCAAAAAGTAGTCGCCACAATTAGCAAACATCAAATCATCCAGAATACCGCCCCGCTCATTCGTCAGCAGACCGTAGCGCTGGCGGCTAAGTGGCAAACCAATAACGTCCTGAGGCATTAGTTTTTCGAGTTCAGCTGCCACATCTGGGCCGCTCACACGAATTTGCCCCATATGCGATACGTCAAACAGGCCCGCTGCGCTGCGCACATGCAGGTGTTCTTTAAGCACGCCCAAGGGATATTGTACTGGCATGTCATAGCCTGCAAACGGCACCATCTTGGCAGATAACTCGCGATGAAGCGCATTCAAGGGGGTGGTCAATAAATTTTCTGTGCTCAATGCACTGTCTCCTAAATCTGGGCTGACCGCTAATTTAAAGCGTGATCTTATTTTGCTAGGGGGAATAGCCGTTCAAAATTTTGAGTGGTTTGACGTAATACGTCTTGGTAAGACAAGCCCTTTAGCTCAGCGACGCATTCGGCAACTTCTACCACGTATTTTGGCTCGTTTTTCTTACCGCGATATGGCACCGGAGCAAGATAAGGCGAATCTGTTTCAACCAGTAAGCGTTCTATAGGAACACGCCGTACGACCTCACGGAGTTCGTCGGCGTTTTTAAATGTGATAATGCCGGAAAAGGAAATGTAATAACCCATCGCCATTGCCGCTTCGGCCATTTCCCATGATTCAGTAAAGCAGTGTAAAACTCCGCCAACCTGAGGTGATCCGTGCTCGGCAATAATAGCCAAGGTATCTTCACGCGCTTCGCGGGTATGGACGATAGTGGGTTTTCCGCAGGCCGCAGAAACCTGAAGGTGTTGGGCAAAGCTGCGCTGCTGGTCTTCTTTACGATCGCTGCTGTAATAATAATCCAAACCTGTCTCACCGATGGCTACGACTTTTGGGTGATCTGCCAGCTCGCTCAGGGTTTGTACCGAACAAACCTCATCACTAATATCGAGGGGGTGCACTCCAACCGAGGCATAAATATGTGGGAAACGCTCCGCAATGGCAACAACCGTAGGTGCGTTTCCTAAATCGATTCCGATGCACAGCATTTTTGACACGCCGCGCTCGGTCGCCGCTTGAACGGCTAAGTCCAGATCGCCACCGTAGGGCGCTAAGTCGATGCGATCGAGATGACAATGACTGTCTACAAGCATGAAGTTTCCGTTTGAGTTTTTTAATTCAGATACCGACTTGAGCCGGCGAGTAATATATTTACATGGTGTGAGTTGGTTTATCCGACTCTAGAATACCAGCAAGATAGGATTCAATTTTTTTATTGGCGACGCCGTCACCGCCAATAAACTGCACGCCAATCCCCGCGGCGCGGTTGCTTTGTGCACCGCGCGGGGTAATCCATACCACTTTGCCTGCAATTGGGAGCTTTTCTGGCTCATCCATTAAGGTCAGCAACATAAACACTTCATCGCCAACTTTATAAGGCTTGGTGGTCGGCACGAATAAGCCACCATCGCGTATAAATGGCATATACGCCGCATAAAGAACGGCCTTGTCTCTAATGGTAAGAGACAAAATACCGTTACGTGCACCCTGCGCACCACTCATACACTCAACCCCAAAGACCTAAAAGCTATTCGTACTATAGCAACACACTTATGATGCCGCATTACGGCGGCATAACGCCACCCATTCAAGAAAGAGAGTTTCTAGAATAAGACGCTTATTCAGCGCCACGCCACGACTAAAGCCCGATCGCAACTCCAAGCCGCGCTGTAAGGTTTGCATAACTGTATTAGGTGGCAGTTTATTAAACCCTAACCAACTTTCAGCCACTAACTCATGACCGGCTAACTGATGACGGGACAAGCCCATTAACCGAGAGCACCACCAGTCGAGCACCTGTAATATATCTTTATCAAGCAGCTCCTCTGCAACTTGCAAGGCCGTTTTCTGGCCGTTAAGCAAGGCTGACAGCGCTGCATCGAAATTTTGGCGCACAGCCAAACCATCGTCTTCAAACGTTTGGCGCGCGGCTAAGGGGCGGCCGCCAGTCTCTATAAGCAATTTCTTGGCTAGTGCGGCGTCACCAACATAATCGCGCAACCAAGTTTCTGCGAGACTTGTATCTGGAACGCCAAAACGTAGCTGCACACAACGTGAGCGAATGGTCGGCAATAACTGGCTGCTGCTATGGCTCACTAAAATCAGAATTGTGCCAGAGTTAGGCTCTTCTAAGGTTTTTAACAGCGCATTCGCCGTAAACACGTTCATCGCTTCAGCTGGATGAATAACGACGAGCTTTCTACCGTTGTCGCGATGGGCATGCTGCGCCGAAAAGCTCTGTAAGCTGCGAACTTGATCGATGCCAATTTGGCGCTTACCCTCGTCGGGGCAAATCTCACGGTAATCTGGATGATTGGCATCTATTTGAAAGTGGCAACTGCGACACTGACCACAGGCCGTTAATTTACCGGGAGATTCACACAGTAAATATCCCGCTAAGGCTTTAGCGAAACGCAATTTACCTATCGAATCTGGCCCCGCTAGCAACAATGCATGAGGTAAGCGGCCCGATTCGATCAAGCGTTGCAAATCCTGCCATTGATTCATTTGCCATGAATAGGCTACTAGCGGATCAGCCATGCTGACCACCCTGATAAAGCTCAATTTGCGATTTTAAAACCTGAGCAATATTGCGCTGAACTACACTTAAATCCGCACGAGCATCAACAACAGCAAAGCGGTCTGGCTCCTGAGCAACGCGCCGTAAATAGGCGTCGCGAACGTTATCAAAAAACGTCAGTTTTTCCTGTTCGAAACGATCAAGCGCGCCGCGCGCGCCGGCGCGCGCCATACCAATATCTACAGGCGCGTCTAAGAGCAAGGTGCAGTCTGGTCGCAAGCTGCCTTGCACTAAATTTTGTAATTGATCGATAGTGTCTGCAGATAAACCACGCCCGCCACCTTGATAGGCATAGGTAGCGTCAGTAAAGCGGTCACACAGTACCCATACGCCTTTGGCCAATGCCGGTTCGATAAGGGTTTTCAAATGCTGCGCCCGCGCGGCAAATACCAGCAGCAGCTCGCTTAGCTCACACATAGATTCTTCACGCGGTACAACCAACAAATTGCGAATTTCTTCTGCTAAAGGAGTGCCGCCAGGTTCTCTGCTAACAATATGGGGAATATTCGCCGCTTCAAGAAGGGTCCGCATAAAGGCAATATTGGTAGATTTACCCACGCCTTCGGTGCCTTCAACGGTAATAAAGCGCCCCCTTACTTGCTCACTCATTTACTTCTCCGGGGCAGGCGGTGCAGAGCGATAATCTGCTCGGCGCTGACTAAGTTGATAGCGCTTAACCGCTGCCTCATGCTCTTTCAGTGTCGCCGAAAAAGAATGGGTGCCGTCGCCCTTGGCCACAAAGAAAATTGCTTCACCCTCGGCTGGATGCAGGGCTGCATGGATCGCCTCGCGTCCTGCTAAAGCTATGGGACTAGGCGGTAAACCCATTTGGCGGTAGGTGTTGTAGAGATTGTTGTCATCACGCAAATGGGAGCCACGTAAATTACCGGTGTACTCCGCACCTAAACCATAAATCACGGTGGGATCTGTTTGCAAACGCATCCCCAGCTTTAATCGGCGTACAAACACACCGGCGATTTGCGCGCGCTCTTCTGGCACACCGGTTTCTTTTTCAATTATTGACGCCATCACTAACGCCTCATAGGCATTGGTGTAAGGCAGACCAGCATCGCGGGCTTCCCACTCATTATTCAATACGTGCTGCATCCGCTTATACGCGCGCAGCAAAATAGTGCTGGGCTTATCGTCCAGATGATAGTCATAGGTATCAGGGAAAAATAAGCCTTCAGGCACGGGCGAAAGTGGTTCAGCAACCCCCAGAGCCAGCCATATGCTGGCGTCATTTTGTAGCACTTGTTCTTCAAGTAAAGGCTGTTTAGCCAAATACGCGAGCAATTGCGTCACTGTCCAACCTTCTAATAGCGTTAGCTGGTGACGAACCACATCGCCGGCCCTCATCATGGCCAAGCTTTCCGCCAGCGACACGCCTAATTCAAACCGGTACTCCCCCGCTTTTATTTCTGCAATATGCGGATTCAGGCGACCATACAGTTTCAAGACCTGCGGTTTCTCCACCCAGCCGCGCTGCTGAAGCTGATTGACCATCGTGGAAAATCCAGTACCTGGCTCCAGCACAAACACGGCGCTTGGTTCACTGAGAGGTAGCTCGCTGCTTAAATAATTACTGAGATACCACGACGCCGCAAGTACCGTCAGGATCAGCGGAAAAATGACCGCCAGCGCGACCTTAAATAACTTAAACATAGAAATACGTGTCGAACTCCCGCTGCAATAGATGGCTTATCGGGCCGATTTGCTTATGCATGCACTCAATTTTAGTGACCGGCCAAATCCCGATAACACTATTACAAACAAACACTTCTTCAGCGCGCTGCAGCAGCGACACGCCAAATTCTCTAACGGTGCTCGCAATCCCTAACTCGTCAGCATGCTTTAAAATATGCTGACGCATAATGCCGTTTACACCACAATGACTCAAGGACGGGGTGCTCAGTTTGCCGTCTACAACACAAAACACATTGCTGCGACTACCCTCTATAACCGAGCCCCTCAGCATCATCAAGCCTTCTTGATAACCGCGCCTAAGCAGCTCTTCGGCTGCCAAAACTTGCTCTAAACGATTTAAATGCTTAATCCCCGCTAGGCGGGTTTGGCTTGAAAGCTGGGTCTGACAAAGCGCTAGGGCAATGCCGCTATTCCAATTTGCACGATTAGGCGTGTAGGCAGCGATGCTCACAATACGATCTGGCGATGCGGGATGTGGTGTGTATCCACGCAAGCTAGCGCCCCGCGTTAACACTATCTTCAACACTGCCATAGGTGCATCAAAGACGGCGATCAGCTGGATACAATCGCGTTTAATTGTCGCAATATCACAGGGGATTGAAAGTTGTTTTGCCCCTGCGGCTAATCGCTGTAAATGGTCATCTAGCCATAATGGCCGCGAACCGCGAACCAATATGGTCTCAAAAACACCATCACCGTAGGCTAAGCCTCGATTGTTTGCTGCAACATCATCAGCAAAGAGGCCATTGACGAGCGTGATAGGAGCCGTTTTTATCTTCAACTTTGCAAACGGCCAAACAACAAGCTGCCATTGGTGCCGCCAAAACCGAAGGAATTAGATAGCACATAGCCTATTGCGCGTTGCTGCGGCGTATTTGGCACATAATTTAGATTACAGCCTTCATCCGGCTCCACTAAATTAATCGTGGGCGGAGCAACTTGATCACGTATTGCCAAAATCGAAAATATGGCCTCAACGGCACCGGCGGCGCCAAGCAAGTGTCCCGTCATAGATTTTGTCGAGCTTACTGCCACATTTTTCGCGGTCGCGCCCAACAGCTGCTCTATCGCTTTGCTTTCCGCTAAATCCCCGGCCATTGTGGAGGTGCCGTGAGCATTAATGTAATCCAACTGCTCGGCATTTACTGATGCATCATGTAAAGCATTGTCCATCGCTGCACGTGCGCCGCGACCGTCTTCCGGTGGCGAGGTCATATGAAAGGCGTCGCAACTCATCCCAAAACCCAATAATTCTGCGTGAATATGTGCGCCACGGCGCTTGGCAAACTCATATTCTTCCAAGACCAGCATCCCAGCACCATCACCCAATACAAAACCGTCACGGTGCTTGTCCCAGGGGCGACTTGCTGACGCGGGGTCATCATTGCGCGTAGACATTGCCCGCGCTGCCGCAAAACCACCAAGCCCAACTGGCGTTGTCGCCATTTCAGCTCCGCCAGCCAACATCGCGTCTGCGTCACCATAGGCGATCATACGCGCCGCCATACCAATATTATGAGTGCCGGTGGTGCACGCAGTGGCTATCGCAATACTAGGACCCTGTAAATTATGCTTAATGGCCAGAACACCAGCCACCATATTGATAATGGCGCCAGGTACCGTGAAGGGAGACAACTTACGAGGACCACTTTTATCGATAATGGCGCGACTATTTTCAATTAAACCTATGCCGCCAATACCTGAACCAATAGCGGTGCCAATACGGTGCGCATTCGCCTCGGTGACTTCAATGCCAGAATCCGTTAAAGCTTGCTCTGCCGCAGCAACGCCATAGTGTATAAACGGATCGAAGCGTTTCGCCTCTTTCGCAGACATATACTCAGCGATATCGAAGTTCTTAATTGCACCACCAATACGAGTGGCAAATTCAGATACATCAAAGCGGTCTATCATTGCGATCCCGCTCTTAGCTGCCAAAATATTTCGCCATGTCTCTGCCACTGAATTTCCTAGCGGGCTAATCATACCCATGCCAGTGACGACAACTCTTCTTTTAGTCATAACCCCCTCCCTAGTCGTATCACATGCATTATACGCAAGATTTACTATACGGATGTTGCACGTTCAGGCATAAAAAAAGCCGTCCTACATTACATAGAAACGGCTTTTTAAACGGCTAGACCGTTATATCACTGCTTACTGTAGGTTTTCTTTGATGTAATCAATAGCTAAACGCACAGTAGTAATTTTCTCTGCTTCTTCATCAGGAATCTCAGTTTCGAATTCCTCTTCCAGAGCCATTACCAGCTCAACAGTATCCAGAGAATCCGCGCCCAGGTCTTCTACGAATGATGCAGACTCTGACACATCTTCTTCTTTAACACCTAGTTGCTCTGCAACAATCTTCTTGACGCGCTCTTCAATGCTACTCATGGTCGTTGGTGACTCCTAATTAAAATTAAAATTTTGGGCCTGCTATACATTTTGCTGAGTGACAAAACCCTATGCAAAAAGCGCAGCCGCCGAAATCGTGTTTCATACTGCCAGCACTTGGGCGCTCATTCTACCGCGACTGATGCCGATTGTGCATAGCAAAATATGAAAAATTCACATTCAGGAAGGAAAATTCCTTCCCAAACATATGTTTACGCCATATACATGCCGCCATTTACGTGGATAGTTTCACCCGTAACGTAGGCTGCAGCGTCGCTAACCAAAAAGGCAACAACACCGGCGATTTCTTCTGGGCTACCAAGACGCTGCAAAGGGATCTGATTTTTCAGCGCATCGCGCTGATCATCACCCAACTTCTTAGTCATATCGGTATCGATAAAGCCAGGCGCAACACCGTTAACGGTAACGCCACGAGAACCAATTTCACGCGCCAAAGCACGGGTAAATCCATCCATCCCCGCTTTTGCAGCCGCGTAGTTAGCTTGTCCAGCGTTGCCCATTGCTCCGACGACTGAGCTGATATTCACAATCCGGCCCCAGCGCGCTTTGGTCATACCGCGCAAGCAAGCCTTGCTTAACCGGTATAGGGAGTTGAGGTTGGTATCAATCACGTCATACCACTCGTCGTCTTTCATGCGCAGCATAATATTGTCTTTGGTAATACCCGCGTTATTAATCAATACCGCTGGCGCGCCATACTGCTCGGCAATCGACTTAACGACTGTATCTACCGACGTTGAATCAGTTACATTTAACATCATGCCAACACCTTCAATGCCGGCTTCACGAAAATGTGCGGTGATAGAATCTGCGCCACCTTGTGAGGTTGCGGTGCCCACCACCAAATAACCCAATTTCCCAACGGCAACGGCGATGGCCTGCCCTATTCCGCGGCTGGCGCCGGTGACAAGTGCTACTTTTGCAGTCATGGTAAAACTCCTAAATTATGTATTTTCGGCAGCAATTTACTGGGCAGATGCCAATGCGTCGGCGAGACTCTCTGGCGAATCAATGTTGCTGCAACTCAGTGACTTATTTATGCGTTTATTCAAACCACTGAGCACTTTGCCAGGGCCGCATTCAATGGTGGTGGTGATGCCCGCGGCAACCATAGTCTCTACGCAATCAACCCACTTAACCGCGCTGTAGATTTGCTCTACCAGCAAGGCTTTAATTGCGGCAGGATCGGACTCCGTTTTGCCGTGCACATTGTGAACCACAGGAATTTTTGGTTGTTGCACATTAATATCAGCGAGTGCTAAGGCCAGTTTTTCGCCTGCGGGACGCATCAATGACGTATGGAATGGTGCGCTTACCGGCAATGGCATTGCGCGCTTCGCGCCAGCGGCCTTAAGCAGCTCAATTGCCTTGTCGACGGCGGCAACCTGACCCGCAATAACCACCTGACCCGGCGAATTAAAATTAACTGCCTCGACTACACCAGCGCCTGCCGCAGCCTCTGCGCAAATCTGCACAATTTGCGCATCATCTAGGCCCAATACCGCTGCCATAGCGCCCTCACCAACCGGAACAGCGGTCTGCATATACTGACCACGCGCACGCACCAAGCGAACAGCATCGGCAAAATTTAAAGCACCGGCACAAACCAGCGCAGAAAACTCGCCCAGACTATGTCCCGCTAATAAAGAGGGGCGCAAACCACCCTGCTCACACCACAAGCGCCACACCGCCACACTCGCGGTTAACAAAACTGGCTGAGTAGTTTCGGTAAGATTAAGCTGTGATTGCTCGCCATTCTGAATTAAATCCCACATATCGTAGCCAAGCGCGTCTGACGCCTCGGTAAATGTGTTTTTAACAATACTAAATGACTCACCAAGTTCGGCCAGCATACCGACTTTCTGAGAACCCTGACCGGGGAAAACCAGTGCAAGTTGCTGAGTATCCATTAACTATTCCTTCTTAACGTCGAGTTATTACGATTCAATTGTGTTTATTTGGGTTGCGATTAACTGCGTTAAATTACATTCCACCGCTCTTGCTGCCTGATGAATAGCGGCCTCGAAGCTCTCTGCACTTGAGCCACCATGGCTTTTTATTACCACGCCATTTAAGCCCAGTAAGGCAGCGCCGTTATAGCGCTCGGGGTTTATTTCTTTTTGAAATGCGCTTAACACCGGTTTTACCACCAGCGCCGCCAGCTTACCGTACAAACTTTGCATAAATTTTGCTTTTAGTTGACCGCGAATAAAATTAGCGGTACCTTCGCAGACTTTAAGCGCGACATTTCCGGTAAAGCCATCGCAAATCATGACATCGATATGTTCAGAAAAAATATCGTTGCCTTCGGCAAAGCCAATGTAGTTCAAATGTGGATTTGCAGAAATAAGTTCAGCAGCCTCCTTAACAATGGAGGTCCCCTTCATTAATTCCGCACCGACATTTAACAACGCTAAACGCGGCGATTCACGCCCGTCTAATGCTTTCGACAAAGACGATCCCATCACGGCAAATTGATACAACTGTTCGGCGTCACAATTAATATTGGCACCCAGATCCAGCATCAAGGTAAAACCATTTTCTGCAGGTAGTGGTGCGCATATTGCTGGACGGCGAACACCGGGCAGGCGATCCAATATAATACAACCCATGGCAACCAGTGCGCCGGTGTTGCCTGCGCTGATCATGCCCGCAACTTCACCATCACGCAGCAATTCAAGAGCGCGATACATGGAAGAATTTTTTTTGTATCTAAGGGCTTTAGACGGCAGTTCATCCATCGCCACCACATCGGGGCTATGACAAATTTGCAAGCGAGCGGAATCGTAAGTTTTTTCGGCGAGCGCAGATCGAATGGTAGACTCATCGCCAACCAGTGATATATGAAGAGCTGAATTTTGGTTCAGCGCATTAAGTGTGGCAGAAATAGATGAGCGGAGACCGTGGTCTCCGCTCATTGCATCAACGGCTAATCGCAGCGATGCCACGCAAATATTTAGTCGTCTTTACCAGCGACAACTTTGCGACCACGGAAGAAACCATCCGCAGTCACATTGTGACGAAGATGTTTTTCACCGCTAGTCTGATCAACAGACAGAGTTGGACCAGTCAATGCATCATGTGAACGACGCTGACCGCGACGTGAACGGGTCACTTTACTTTTTTGAACAGCCATGGCCTAAAAATTCCTCGTACTAAAGATTAATCGCGGGGCTTTAATTGCCCCAAAATAGCAAACGCTTTATCACCTTCCTCTACGTCGCGAACAACCTCAACCGGCTCAGGTTCCGGTATAAAGTCGCGACACTCTTCGTCGTGAAAGCTGACAAAGGGAGTATTTATGATTAGCTCTTCTTGTAGTAAATCAGCAAGCACTAGACTCTCTTCATCCAAAATCAAAGGATCTAATGATTTTGGCAACGCCTTGGCCTGCTCATCCGTCCACACGATAGCTAAATTAAATTCAGCTTCAATGCATATAGGCATCGGGTTTAAACAGCGCTGACAAATAACTTCAACGTGCGCAACCGCGTTACCTTGTATGCACTTAAACCCCTGCTGATCTCGAAAAAAACGCAGATCAACGTCTACCGAACCGCTGTTATTGGCGAGACCGGCAACGAAATGATCAAGGCCGTCAACTTGTCGGTAGGCATGAATTTCCATGCCTGAAGCAACAAATTTACGAGCATCAACAAACTTGGGCAGGGGCTGTCTTTGCATAGGCGCGCAATCATAGGGACTTCACGACCTATTGTCAAAGCAAAAACACCCGTATTATTGGGGGCTTAGCGGTGAAAAGCACTACACCTTGTGTTTGTATCTGTAAATTCGACAGCAACCGTATCACGGGGCTGCGACCCGATCCAACGCCGCGCCCAGCCAAACAGGAAATGACAGACCATGCTGCATGACCAATCACCACCGCTAATATTAGCCTCTAGCTCTAAATATCGCCTAAAACTACTTAATCAAATTGGCTTGCACCCACAATGCATCGCGCCAGACATTGATGAAACAGCAAAACCCTTCGAGCAAGCTGCTGAGCTGGCAGTAAGATTGAGCGTAGAAAAAGCTCTCGCGGTAGCCAAAGACCACCCCTGCGCAATCATTATCGCCGGAGACCAAGTCTGCGATGTCGCAGGAACCATCCTTGGTAAACCCGGCAATGCCGAAACGGCAAAACAGCAACTCGCACTCTGCTCTGGTCGGGAGCTTATTTTTTATACTGGGCTCTGTGTTTTAAATACAGCCACTAATCATCTGCAGAGCCATACCGAGCAAGTGTTGGTGCATTTTCGCGAGCTGAACAGCGAAGAAATTGATAGCTATATAAGGAGGGAGCCGGCTTTTGACTGCGCCGGCAGCTTTAAGATGGAAGGCCTAGGCATCAGCCTATTCAAGCGCATCCGCAGCAATGACCCCAACTCATTGATCGGTTTGCCCTTAATTAAGCTGTGCGAATTTCTTCGCGATGAAGGTCTTTCTATATTGTAGGCCGCAGCATTCACAATCTTGCTTGATGCACTTCAATCAGGGGGAGTAACGCAGAGAATTCATCCACCACGGACAGCGGCTCCCACCGCATTAAGCGCTCAACACTGTGGGCGCCATACGACACACCAACACGCGGCATAGCAATCCGGCTCGCCATCTCCAAATCATACTCCGTATC
Organism: Zhongshania sp.; assembly: GCA_018066965.1. Classification (GTDB taxonomy): domain Bacteria; phylum Pseudomonadota; class Gammaproteobacteria; order Pseudomonadales; family Spongiibacteraceae; genus Spongiibacter. The sequence continues at coordinate 55,061 of JAGPVP010000073.1, forward strand.
TCCCACCATCACTGCCCTACTAGGATCAACTGAGCGTTCCGCGCATAATTGGTGCAGCATCAAAGGATCGGGTTTTGATGCGGTTTCATCAGCGCAGCGACTACCACTAAACAGCTTGCTGATCTCTAAACCAGCAAATACACGATCCAAACCCCGCCGACTTTTACCGGTCGCCACACATAAATCATGCCCCGCCACCTTTAATGCCTGCAGCGCTGCCTCTACGCCCGAAAACAACTGGCAAGGTTGGCGATCCGCCTCGATAAAGCAGCGAACGTAGCAGGCTCGCATTTCTTCAATCGCCAACTTATTTAGCTCGGGATATAAAAATGCAATCGCCAAGCTCAACTCTAAACCAATAATGTTGCGTATTTCTTCGGCATCACGAACCGCTACACCAAAATCCCGTGCGCCTTGTTGCATGCAAAAAACGATCTTATCGCTCGAATCTAAAATGGTACCGTCCAAATCAAAAATTATAAGCATTACAATTCACTACCGCCAAGTTCTAACACCTTTTCTAACTCATCCGGCAGAGGCGCTTTCACATTAATATGTCGCCCATCTAAGGTAAACGCCAAAGAGTGAGCATGAAGAAAAAGGCGTTTCAAACCTAATCGCTTAAAGTTGGTATTGGCCTCATCATCACCGTATTTATCATCACCCAATATAGGGTAGCCCGCATATTGGCAGTGAACACGTATCTGATGCGTGCGCCCCGTTACCGGTCGCGCCTCGATCAAGCTCGCGCCAGCAATACGCTTCACTACGGTAAATTCAGTGAGTGATTTTTTGCCTTCAAGCTCAACTCTCACCATTCGCTCGCCAGAATTAAGGACATTCTTTTGTAATGGCGCATTAACCTGCTGTTTGCGAACCGGCCACCTACCCACTACTAATGCCAAGTATCGCTTGTCGACGCCTTTGCGGGCTTTTAACAATTCATGCAGCTGCTTTAACACGCTGCGCTTCTTTGCCACCATCACGCAACCCGAGGTATCGCGATCTAGCCTGTGAACCAGCTCCAGGCTTCGCTGCTCAGGATACATTTGCCGCAACGCTTCAATTAAACCAAGCGAAATGCCACTACCGCCATGCACCGCCAACCCGGACGGTTTGTTGATGACAATTAAACCTTCATCCTCATACAAAATAGCAGAACGCAAATTGCTATCCAATCCACCCGGAACCACCACCCCCTCTCTAACCGCCACCCTCACCGGAGGAACACGCACCACATCCCCAAAGGCCAATTTTTGATCAGGCTTCACTCTGGACTTATTAAGCCTCACTTCGCCGCGACGTAAAAGGTTATAAATCCGTGACTTAGGCACACCTTTTAATTCTCGCATTAAGAAATTATCGATACGCTGACCCGCATAATCAGCCTCGACAGTCACCAAGCGCACAGTCGGATTGATGACAGTTTCTGAACTCACTTACACTCCCGTAACTCATTGAGTTAGTTATTGAATACTGATATAGTCGCCCGGTAGCTACCGGGTCCGGTTCCCGCCACAGCATGGCTGTGACGTGAGGGAAGACCGCCGGCCATCTACTAAGGTAAAGACTGCAGTTTTCCT
>JAGPVP010000085.1 GCA_018066965.1 Zhongshania sp.
AACACATTGCGCTCATGGTTGAAGCCCATTGTGGCCATGTGGCGATTTAGTAAAAGTAACGGAATAACTGAGGGCTTCCACAACAAAATGGAAATGATGACACGACGAGCGTATGGTTTTAGAAACTTTGAAAATTACAGAGTACGCGTTCTAGCCCATGGTGGGTGGGACGGTGTGATTAACAGGGTTTAATGAGTGCCATCCCCCGTTAATTGGGTAGAGCCCTCCTCGTTCAAAATGCTAAGCGCATTTTCTGAACCTTTCCGGCTCAAGTCCCCGGGGAGTTCAGTGTCCTAAATTGGGAATGGTAGCGGTATTAACTATGACGTATAGGTGGTGCCCGGGGCCGGACTTGAACCGGCACGACATTGCTGTCGGGAGATTTTAAGTCTCCTGTGTCTACCGATTTCACCACCCGGGCTAAGGGGTTTGGCGTGTGCCAATTTGGTATGCAGAACACGGAATAAGGCACCGGTTCTATTTATGCGGTAGTGCTAAAAAAGCGTTCGCAGTCTACTTATACCACCCAAAAAAATCAACGGCTTAGAGCAGTTAATTGCAGTTTAACTTACGCCGGCATATACCAGTGCTTTGCGTAAGTACCGTCTGCGCACCGAAACAAGTAATGCTGAGGCTAGCAACAACACCGCCACAAAGGGGTATTTTAGGCCGTACACCAAGGGGCTTAGGCCAATTCGGGTCGCTAAGCGCAGGGGGTCAGAGCGTGCTATTTGGTCGGCAATAGGTGGCGAGTAGCGATAATAGGTCGCCACAAATTTCTGGCCCCATTTATAGGGCAGTAGAACTTTGTCTCTAAATTCCCGCAAAATTTTAACATCGGGTGCTAGGTAGCTGCCGTAGGCTGCGGTGGCGATAAAGCAGGCTCCGCCGCCCCCTGATGATTTTCCTGCTGGAGCGGCGGATGGTATGGGATCGGCACCCATCACAGCCGCTAAGGCGTTAGCCGCCGCCTCGGCATTGATCAATCCACTGCCGGTCACGTCATCAATGCCTGTCACTGCCCTAAATCCTTTTACGTCGATAGCCGTGCTTTGAACTGCGCTAATCAATTGTGCAGGCGTTGCACTCGGATACGCTTCTTTCAGTAATGCGAAGACAGCCGCTGCATTTGGTGCGGCCGCCGAGGTGCCATAAAAATTCAAAAAGTTATCGGGTTCACCGTCTTCTGGCGCGGCTACTGTAGAACCAAGAACGGTGTTGTTATTGCCATCGATAGCCGCAAATTGGGGTGCCTTACGCGTTTGAGGTGAATACTGCCCATTGCTATCAAATTGTATGAACTGATTGCCACCGCGAGAGCTAAAGCTTTCAGGGTCTATTTCTATACTGTCATAACCCTCAGGCCTGTACTCAGGTGATTCCCACCACGGTATGGCGGCAATGGCTGCGATACCTGCGGCCATTGAATGTCCCCAAACAACTGGACCGTTGTAGGGATATTCAACGCTAGTCACTTGATCACCCGTGAGCAAAATACGAAACTCCAAGGGCACACCGGCTTGCTGGGGAATATCGCCTTGGCTGCCATCAAAGTGCTCTACGGCTAAATAAAATGTCTTAGCTGAGGAGTCTGCCTCTAAGGTTACGATCTCTGATGCGTCGCCTCTTGGGCTGCCAGTAATGCCTTGTTCATCAGCACTGCGGGCATAAAAACTGCCCGATATGGGATTAAGCGCCGACAGTGACGCGGCGGTAGTTGCATATAAATCCAGATCGACTTGCGAACCAGCATTGCCATTAATAGAGCTCGATGGTTGATTCCAATTTAAAACGACAAACACCTTAGCGTTGGCAGGAATAGTCACCGCCAGAAATGGATCATTTCCCGCAGGGTTCCAATTATGTAAATCATTACCGCTAGGAAAAGCACTCACGCCAGCCTCGTCGATAGCGCTTACCGAGTCATTATAAACATAGCGATAAGCCTGATCAGCATCATTACCGGCCGCGGTTAAATAGGGTTTACCCGCCGCCACACAGTCACTGGCAGCCAATGCCGGTACATCATCTTGATAAACGCTTTCGCTAAGAAACAAAATATCGTCTACCACGATATCGGCTCGCCCAGACGCACATAGCTGGCGAATCGCATTGGCCATTTCTGCGCGACTTTGGCCGGCGGCATGAAAAATTAGCGGCGACCCTTGCGCCACGTCGTAGATCAGCTCTGCCATTGCCGCGCCTTCATCGGTACCGTCGGCAACATCGTCACGTAAAATAGTCACCGTATTCGGCAAATCACCGCTGTCTTGTTGACGACTACCTTGCAGCAGGCCCGCCGCAAACTTAGCTGGCGTGGTATTACCGTCTCGGACGGCTGAGGTTTGCGCAAAACTGTCGGAGATTATTCCAATCGTCTGGCCGCTGCCGTTAACACCCAGCCCACTTGCGGCCACATCGGCGCGCATTGCTTTGGCCGCACGACTTGTGACCGAACCCGCCCTTACTATGGGCGGCAGTAAATAGCGTATTTCTCGGATATTGGCGTAGTCAGATAAGACGGCTAAATCTTGCTCACCGCGCACCAAAACCGTTGCTCGAGCGCCATCATCGGAAAGGAATTGTAGGCTAATGCCCTGTGCTTCTAAAAAACGGCTTAAACCATCTGCGCTGTGTAAAAACAGCTCAACCGCCACACCGCTTGCACCAACACCACCGAGCAACCTAGTTTGTGCCGCCCCCACAGCGGCAGACGGATCTTTATCCCCCGCATTCAAGAATATGGTCTGCAGATGGCTATCTAATTTGGCCGCTACACCACCACTCGCCCTAACGACCTGCTTTATATTGGGCTCAGCTATAGCACCACAAAGAACAAAGGACGAACACGCAAATACCACGATCTTATTTTTGAAGCTCATCAAATACCTTTAGGGCTACATTCATCTTGGGCGCCGTGCGACTTACGGATACTGCACTCACGCCATGAATTTTCGATAATCCTGCTAATTGTTCTGCACTCTTTGCCCAGATAAATATGCGCTGATTAGCCGGATTTATATAATCTACGGTATATCCTGCTTGAAGGATTTTTTCGACCAATATATCGGTTGTCTCTTGCCAGTAGCGAACATCTAATAACAGCCCAGTATCGCCGTCATGATAATAGCCGGGGGTTTGTAACATTTGCTGCCACAAGGTTTTATCTAGAGTTAAGAATCTATCCAACGGTGATTGGTAAAGAACACGCTGAATGACAGCAGACTGTTGCACAACTGACTGACGGCCAGATTCCTGATTGCTGCAAGCGAACAATAGCCCGCCGAATGCGACTGCAATCAACGTCACGTCTACCACTGCTACTACGTATCTCCTTAATGTGCTCATAATCACCTCGCTACAACATAGGTGTGTAAATACCCATAAACAGCTTATCGGCTAATGGCCTGCAACAAACTAAGGGGTTTACCTAGTGGCATTACGTAGCAACGCAGATATGAGCAAATGAGTAAATGTGGCGAATTCGTTTAAAACAAACAGAAAAAGTCCAGAATTTGGGCTTAAGAAAGGCGAAGTATGATGGCGTATCATTTTCGGTTAAGGCCGCGATCTTCAAATGAGAAGTGGCTATCACCCCATCAAACACGGGTCTATATAGCCCCGCAATCGAGATCGTATCTGCGACATGAACTCTCGAGTGGCACCATAGCTGCGACCGAGCAGTTCAGATACCGAGCGCAAATCTAGCTCATCATCAATCACCCACGCTAGCGCCTGCGCGCCTTCGGGGTAGTCGCGAGAAAAAGCCGACATTTGACCTTCTATGCAGGCCTTTAGACGCGCATCGTCGTAGCTGCCCGCCTCTATCTTCCAGCTGTCGTCATAGACTTCTACATTCTCTTTATTCGCCTGCCGATAGCGATCAGCGAGCTTTGAACGCACCACCGACCACAACCACCCTCGCCCCATTCCGCTTGGCGTGAAGCCATCGCAGCGAGCGATAAACGCAAGGAAGATGTCGTGCATCAGGTCTTCGGACTCTGATTCTGGCACACCACGAAGTTGCAAAAAGCGTGTAAATTTTGCGGAGAATGCAATGTAAAGCTGAGTGACTGCGTGTTTGCGGCGCTGACCTCCCGCCTGAAGATCAACAATGAGCGCATCAACTTCGGCGTTATTCATTTCGGTCACCGCGCAGCTCTAGCTCGAATTCAGTCTTCACCCCAATCGGCCAAGACTGCTCTCTCTGCAACAGAGGTAAAGCTTCGCGCCAGCGCTGCCCGTCTAGATTACTGTTGAGTAGTAATACCCAGCGATCAACATCATCACCCTTATCCAATGAAATACCGTTATCACTAAGCTCTAGCAGCGCCTGCCACTGCGTCGCAGTTAATACTAGCCTACGCTCCTCGCTAGCCACTTTTTGGCTTAGAGCCGCTTTTGCGCGCGAGGCATCAGCAGCAAACTCTTGCGAAGTAGCTTTGCTTTGTCGCTTAGCCAAAGCTGTCGGAGCTGAGGCAAGTCGATCAGACTTAGCGCTAGCTTCTTGCTGTGCGTCATCTCTGGCTGTCGCTGCTAGGTACTGCTCGCCCGACATTGCCTCGCTAGACTCAAATGCTTGCTCTTCGGCAGCGTCTTCGCTCATTTGTGGTGAGCTAACCATCACCCTCGACTGAACAACACTATCTGCCGCAGCGATAAGGGCCTCCTGTTTGGCATCTTTAAAAACAGACACATCTAAAATAATCGTTAGACCCACCAGCAACGCTGCCGCATAGCCGTATCGATGCAGATTCCGGCGACGCTTCACCACGTTGGGCTGCTGATAAAGGCCCTCTTGCTCGATACGCCGGTGAAGTCGCTGCAGGGCTAACTCATCTACATCCGCAAGCTCCTCCGATGTGCCGAGCCCAGACTTGATCGCGCCCATCACGGTCTTTTCCCGATCTGACTCACACTCGCTGGGGTTGCGAAGCTGCGCGAGCCAGTCGTCGATATTGTTGTCTTTCACTCTTGGGCGACCCTAGTGGTGGTGAGCTTTTCAATTAGGCCAATAAATTCGCTGCGCTTGTCATCTGGCATGAGCGGCAATACCTCTCTAGCACGGCGCAGGGCTTCGCCAAAATTGGCCGAACCAGCATGCTCAGACTTCGACAGCACCAAACTAAATTCTGCCACGGCTGAGGCCCAGCGCAAGTCGGCGGTGGCTGACTCAATCGCATTGGCGCGCGTTGTCATAGCATGCGCAAATTCAATGCCTTTGTCGCCATCAGGCTGCTTGTAGCGAATTTTAACAAAGCCTAACTCCATCTTCTGAGTGCCGGTAGCGTGAACGGTTTGATAGCGGCGCTCAATATCTGGCGCGAGACCATTACCTGTTGGAATAATCTCATAAAGTGCAACCACCGAGTTTCCAGCACCGATTTCGCCGGAATCCTTTTTGTCGTCCCGAAAATCCTCTGCGTTCATCACTCTAGATTCATAGCCCAGTAAGCGGTATTCAGATACCGCAGCCGGATTAAACTCCACCTGCACTTTCACATCTTTAGCGGCAATATGCAGAGTGCGAGTGAGTTCTGAGCCAAACAAGCGCTGAGCTTCGGCGTCGGAATCTAAATAGTGCGCCACGCCGTTACCTGCCTCGGCCAACACCTGCATTTTAGCGTCCTGGTAATTGCCGGTGCCCATACCGATCACCGACAGAAACACGCCACTGGCGCGCTGCGTCTCGATCATGGCTTTTAGCTCACCATCACTGCTGGCACCAACATTGAAGTCGCCGTCGGTGGCGAGAATCACGAGATTACTCGACTTGTCGTCATACTGTTTGCGAGCAACGTCGTAGGCCAGCGCTATTCCCGCACCGCCTGCGGTAGAACCACCCGCCCGCAAATTACCCAGCGCCTGCTGAATACGACCGATTTCGGTAACAGGTGTCGGCGGCAACGCCACGCCAGCGCTACCCGCGTAGGTCACAATCGCTACTTGGTCTTTGGGCTGTAAATTTGCCAACAAGGTTTGAAAGCTGCGAATCAGTAACGGTAATTTATTGGCGCTATCCATTGAACCAGAGGTATCGAGTAGAAAAGTGATACGAGCACCTCGTTCAGTGGTCGCAGTGGTATCAACTGCCTTCACCCCGATCATGGCAATGCGGTGCGCGGGATTCCAAGGTGCCACCGCGTAATCAGACATTACCGCAATCGGGTGCGTGCCAGTTGGCGCAGGGAAGTTGTAGTCAAAGTAATTCACCAACTCCTCTAGCCTAACGCTGGCGGGCACGGGGATTTGGCCCTGATTGATTTGACGACGCATATTGGAATAACTTGCGGAATCCACCTCAAGCCCGAAGGTAGAGAGCGGCGATAACGCAACAGATAAAAAGCGATTCTCGGTCTTGGCTGCGTAGCCTTCTCTGTCGTTCGGAGCGATGCTCATCCAGCCTTCCGCATCTGCAGCAGGAGCAAATCGCTGCCGCACCAGTAATGTCGACGACTGTATGTCAGCAGATCGCACAGCGGCTGCCTGCATACCTGCATAGCTCTCTTCTGCCATCAGCTTCTGTGACGGCGAGGTCGGGATTGTGCGCACACTGACTACCGGTGTCTGACCGTCTGCCTTTGCTGCATCAATCTGCGGCTGCGCTACATCATTAATGGCGTGGTGCTCGAACTCAGTTGGAATTGGGATTTCTGTAACACTGGGGTTATTACGGTTTTGTAGGACAAAAAAGCCTACTGCTAGAACAATAAGTAAGGACAGGCTGGCGACGTATTTCATGACGTTCTCCCTGTGATTTGCCAAGAGTCACATCTATAAACGCACCGCCAACGCCATTGTCAGGGTGTGGGAGAAAAAATAAAATAATGGCTCTTCATCATTAACGGAGCACACACAACTATTCATAGAGCATAGGGAATGCGCTGAAAATGAATCTACAGATTAAAAGGTATATGGTAATGAGTGCCATTAGTAACGTAAGCGGTCAACAAACCCCACCTAATTAATTATTTGCAAACTCAGATAATGCGCCTTTAGTTTTCTACAGGCTCTGGATGAGTCTACAGCATGGAAGGTAATCTCAAGGATGAGGGTCAGCAAGGGATTGGATGGCGTTGCCAAGAAGGCGACTACCTTCCTGCTACTTTTCTTTATT
>JAGPVP010000087.1 GCA_018066965.1 Zhongshania sp.
TCACTACCCAGCCCAGGTAAACTATGCGCCAATTCTGCCGAACTCTGCTTCAGTTCAGGCCGTTCATCCCAATCCTTCAACATAATAAATGACACACCGGCATTCGTCTTTTGCGCCGAGGCCAATAAATCAAAACCAGAAAATGTCATTAAACTACGCACATCATCCTGTTCTAAAATGCGCTTATTCATTACATCCGTCACCGCCATAGTGCGCGACAACGATGCTGCCGGCGGCGTCTTATACGCCATAATGATGTAACCTTGGTCTTCACTCGGTACCAAACTACTAGGAACAATACTGAACAAATACCACAGGCCCAGCATCAATCCGGCAAATACACTTAGGCCAATAAACCAGTGGTCTATAATTGATTTTGTAACCCTCACGTAGCCATTGCGAAGCACACCAAACCAGCGATTAAAGCCGCCAAGGAAACCCGTTTCACTCGGTGCGTGAACCTTGCTTTTTAATAACATTGAACACAGCGCAGGTGTCAGTGTTAACGCCACGATCCCCGACAAAATAACAGATACTGAAATTGCGACAGCAAACTGGCGGTACATTTCGCCGGTTAAACCATCCATAAAAATAACCGGCAAGAACACCGCGCACAACACCAGAACAATGGCGACCAAAGGCCCAGACACTTCTTCCATAGCACGTTTTACTGCAGTGTCTGCGTCAACGTGCTGTTCTTCCATTATTCGCTCAACGTTCTCGATCACAATAATCGCGTCATCTACGACGATACCAATGGCGAGAATTAACCCAAACAGCGTCAATAAATTAATAGAGAAACCAACAATATAAAGCCCTGCAAAGGTGCCGATGATCGATACCGGAATCGCCAATAAGGGAATAATAGTTGCCCGTACATTTTGCAAGAAAATAAACATGACCAGTACAACGAGTACCAAGGCCTCAAAGAAGGTAATAATGACTTCTTTTATCGAATGTTCTACAAACACCGTGGTATCAAATGCCAAACTTAAGTTAACGCCCTGCGGTAACTTTTCACGCACACGAGCAAGTACTTCCTGCGCTTGTTTGGCAGTTTCTAAGGCGTTCGCACCAGGCTGTAAATACATTGCCACCGGCACTGCGGGCTGACCGTTAAATGCGCCTTGAAAGGCATAATCCTTTGCACCCAACTCGACACGGGCAACATCACCCAAATGCAGAGTGGCCCCGGAATTGTCCGTGCGCAAAATAATATCTTCAAATTCCGCGACAGTGGCTAAGCGCCCCTGTGTTGTCACCGTGTAGGTAAATGGTGCATCGTGGACCAAGGGCTCAGCAGCAAATTTACCCGCGGCAAAATTCGCATTTTGCTCACGCACCGCTTGTGCCACGTCTGCTGGTGTTAGCGCAAATTCTGCAAGGCGATCTGGCTGCAGCCAAATCCGCATCGAATAATCTTTTGCACCCAGCAAACGAGCATCACCAATACCCGGTAAACGTCGCAATTCATCGACGATATTAAGCAGCGCGTAATTACTCAGGTAAATAGAGTCGTACTGCGGATAATCTGAAGTCAGCGCATAAATCATGAGAATGCTGGTTGAACGTTTGCTGACTTGAATTCCCAATCGTTTTACCGCCTCGGGCAAACGATTTTCTGCGACTGCAACCCGGTTGCTTACGTTAATCGCGGCTTGATCCGGATCCGTCCCAGTAGCGAATACCACACTGATACTCACCGTGCCGGAGGCAGATGCCTGAGTCGACATATACAACATGCCATCAACGCCGTTTATCTGCTGCTCCAATGGCGCAGCTACGGTTTCAGCAATGGTCTCTGCGTTGGCACCGGGATAAGTTGCAGAAACAATAATCTCTGGCGGTAAAAACTCAGGGTATAACGCAATGGGTAAACGCCCCATCGCCGTAACACCGCCAAGTAAAATCATGAGGGATATAACTATTGACAGAACTGGGCGATCAATAAAGAAACGTGCGTTCACTCAGCGTCACCCTCCGTGGCAGCCGACTCCACCGGCGCGGAATCAGACTCAGTAGAATTTTGTACTTCAGGCTTGCTCGCAACTGAATTACCCTCTGGCGTTAATTCACGCGGAGCAAGTACTGCGCCCGGCTGCACTCGGGACACGCCATCAACAACAATCAGGTCACCGGCTTTAACGCCAGACTCAATAATTACACCATCGTCGGCATCCATACCTAAGGTGACGTTTAGCATCTCTGCTAGGTTATCTTTACCCACTTTATAAACGTAAGTGCCTTGCGCGCCCTGCAACACCGCCCGCGCGGGTAACACTATCGAATTCAAGCTCATCAAGCCGTGCAACTTAACCCGCAAAAACTGGCCTGGTAACAGCGCGCTATCTGGATTAGGAATAATAGCGCGCAACTGCACTGTTCCCGTCCTACGATCAATAGCACTCTCTGTGAAATTGACTTGGCCGAAATGTGGGTACGGTTCGCCTTGGCCAACAAGAATTTCTACTTCTCGCTTACCTTCAAACGCGGCCTCACCCCGGTCAATCATACGCCTGATACCGAGCACTAATTTGTCTGGCAGTGACACGTTAACCCACAGTGGGTCAAGCTGGGTGATGGTAGTTAACAAACTGTTCTCAGGACCGACCAAACTGCCTTCAGAAACCGCTTCACGACTGGTGATTCCTGCTATTGGCGCCTTCACCTGAGTGTAATCAAGATTAATCTTTGCCGCCTGCACCTCGGCTTCAGCCAGCTTTACTGCCGCCTTGGCAAAATCTAAATCGGACTCGGTATCGTCACGTTCGCGGCGACTAATGGCATTGGTTTTAATCAATTCCTGCGCACGCTGCCAGCGGCGTTGCGCGGCAGACAAGGTGGCATTGGCTTGCGCTAACTGCGCTTTTACACGATTTAACGCCACCTCAAACGGCGCCGCATCAATTTCAAATAATAGCTGACCCGCTGTCACAGCTTGGCCTTCAGTATAAGCGCGGCGCAATAAAATGCCTTCAACACGCGCTCGAATTTGTACTTCCTTAGAACCGACTGTCCGCCCTGGGTACAATCCGCCAATCGGCACCGAGTGCTCAGCTGCCCGCACTACGTCGACACTAAGAGGAGGATGAAGCTTTTCAACAGGAGCTTCTTTGCCGCAAGCACTTAAAATCAGTGCCGCAAAGATAGAAAAAAAGATAGAACCAAAGCGAAACGGGGAAGGTATCACTGACACTAGTAAACGCCTCTGACAACACAGTTTAATAATCATTACTTTACATACATACACGCATGTATGTAAAGTAATGATTACGATAAATATGACCCACCCACAATAATTAGGCGACTACCATGAGACGCTCAAAAGCCGACGCTGAAGTAACTCGCGCACGCATCCTTGATGCTGCTGGCAAGCTATTCGCAAGCCAAGGTATCACCCGCACCCGCCTAAGTGATGTCGCAGCAGAAGCCAGCGTGACCCGGGGCGCAATTTACTGGCATTTCAAAGATAAGGAAGCACTCATAGAAGCAATGATGGATAGCGTTAGCGCTCCCACTAATGCGGCTCTTGAAGCGCTTAGCAACACCAGACAGAATGAAGCTCTGTCATTAGATATGCTACGGAACGTTATAATCGGTGCATTTGAGCGCACCAATCGACTCCCCGCACTCGAGCAAATAACACGGTTTGTATTTCGCTATGCGCTGTGTGCAGAAAGCGAATCGCTGACCAATCGTATCAATGTTGATCGCGAATTAGCGGTAGATAGACTGCGCCGCTTTATTGTCACCGCACAGCAAGCGGGCCTTATAACGACCGACATAAGCCCGCCGTGCTTAGCCATTCATATTCACGCACACATCATTGGCCTCTTCCATTACCACCTAAGCATTCCCGCGCCCGGCTTGTCAGTAGACTACGTCAGCGCGTCACTAGATTTATTATTTAAAGGACTAAAACCAAAATCATCCGCAACAGAGCAGACAAATGACGACCAGAGCTAACTGACCTCCCCAGAAAGCTCATTTATCGACAGCGGCAAAACAATCTCAAAACATGCACCTTCACCCGGCTCGCTGCTAACTGAAATGCGCCCCTTCAACTGCCGCTTTACAATATTGTAGACCACATGTAAGCCCAGCCCCGTTCCGCCACTACCGCGACGAGTTGTATAAAATGGCTCAAAAATCTTCTTTTGATCCGTCAACGGTATACCAATTCCATCATCGCTAACCCGTAGTACAAGCTCGGCCCGCCGCTGGCTTACCTGTAACGTAATACGCCCTTTCTGCTCATTGGGAAACGCGTGAACAAGACTATTGTTTAATAAATTAATGACCGTCTGCGCAAGCCCGCCAGGCACGGTTCGAATATCAAGATCGACTGGACATTCAAGCGCGATTTGATGCCCACTACGGCGATAATTTGGCGATAAATGCACCAAGACATCGCTTAAATAATTATGCACATTAATCGTGCGGGTCTCGACTGTTGCTTGGTCGACGGACACCTGTTTAAAACTCACAATGAGCGCGCCAGCACGCTGTACATTCGCTAAAACAATCCGCGACGCCTCTTGCATTCGGCGCAGTGTATCCGCAGTAGAACTCGACACCTCGCTATCAGCAATTGCCGCACTTAACTTAGCCAAATCATCCTGCAGAGTCGACTCTGCCGTAATCGCAATACCGAGCGGCGTATTCAGCTCGTGGGCAAACCCCGCCACCAAGCCTCCCAGCGATGCCATTTTCTCTGATTCAATCAGATGCTCCTGAGCTTCTTGGAGCTGCACCAACATATCTTTGAGTTTTTTTCTCGCCATCTCAGCACTGTGCCGCTGCCCAGTGAGCACCAAAAATGTCATACCCAAAAGACCAGAAAACAATAAGCCCGCCACCAGCATCGCCCACGGCACCATAGAGCGACTATCAACCAAAAAGCGCTGATCTGCATTTAATTCAAAACGCCACTCGGTATCGGCAAAATTCAATACCGCACTATCTGAAAAAAGCGACCGCTTGGTAGACGCAGGAGACTTGGAATACAACACCGTGCCGTCGCCCGCCAAGGACACAGAAGCAGAGATATCCCCCAAATATTCAGGCGCTAACAACAAGTCCAGCAAATCAGGAATGCGGAAAACCGCCGCTACGTAGCCAAGCAACATTGAACCACCGCCTGCCGACGCTACCGATCTAACCGGTAAATACACCACTAACCCCAACTGCCCTTCTTGCTCTTGAACCAAGCTAATCGGCCCCGTAGTTGCCGGCTTGTCTGACATTGCGGCACGCGTCAGGGCACGGCGCACCACATCAGCCGAGCTAATATCGTAGGCCAACGCACTCACATTACTGACTATGGGTTCAATATAACGGATGACCACATAGTCTTGCTGGCTTTGTTGTAGTACTAATTGCCGCTGCTGGTCACGACGCGTAATATGCACTGGCACGCCCCGCTCCAAACTCATCTGCTCCTCAATCGCTAAGCGCTCGAGACCACTCACTCGCTGAGCCCACACAAGGGCTTGAAATCCCGCATTGCGCTCTAAAACCCCATCTACAAACGCTTCAAATTCGACAACAGTAACGTTGTCAGACACCTCAAACAAAGCACCAATTGCATATAAACTTTCTATATGTGTATCAATGATCGCTTGCGCGCGATGGAAAATTTGACCGCTATAGCGACGAAACTCATCCTGCTGCCGCGACAACTCCCAACGACTGCCAATAACATACAAGAACACTACAACCACACAAGCGCTGACTAAAATCATCGGCAAGATACGCCGCCGGCTATGCCACACCTCCCGCGGAGCACCAAAATAGACAAACATTAATATGGTGAAAATCATCACCCCTAAACCGTCACCAACCCACCAAGTAAGCCAGTTAAACGCCACATTCTCAGCGGCTAACAAACCCGCAGCTAGCAAAGTAGCAGTGCCGATACTCGCGCTAATTACACTGCCCACACCACAGGCGAACACGATAAATCGTAGGGCCTGACCAACATTATCGAGACCTATGGGGTAGCCAACATAGCGACGCACCAACCATGCGCCAAATACAGCCTGTAGAGCAGCACCACTCGCAATAACAAATGGCACCGTCAATTCTGCCAATAACTGCAGGGGCGGAAGGGATAAATCAGGGGAGGTATTGAGATTCACAAGAAATGAGCCCAATAAAACACCAGGCCAGAACCGGTAACCTTTCAGCAGCAGCGCTGCCAACGCAACACCAGCCGCCGGCCATATCGCTGTGGCATAGCCCGGAGGAATAGCTAATAACAATGCCAACTTACCCAGAACGAAGTAAGTTACTGCAATAAGAAGCACGGTCATGCACTGGCGATTAAACATAGATCACCCGCACAAAAAAGCACAATCAACGGAAGCCGAGAATCCCGCCAACACCCACCGCCAACACATCGAGGCCATAACTTAATTCCCAAAGGAAACTTTATTTCCATCAATAGTCTAGTGTGTAAGCGCCTCTGCTCACTATAAGTAGAACTGCCTAAGCAGATAATTACCAAGCTTACTATCACGCAAAAATATGACGCTATCATACTAATTTATGGACACTTTTACCCACATCGACCACTTAGTTAAACCACACTTTTATCGCTTCTTAGTCCGAGTTGTAATATCCTAGGCCGTTTTACCCAAAACCAAATTGTTAACCACAATGGATCTACAAAGATGCTCATAGGAATCCCAAAAGAACTCGCGAGTGGTGAAAACCGCGTAGCGATTATTCCGACAGATGCCAAAAAGCTAATTAGGGCCGGCGCAACGATTCAAATCGAAGCAGGCTTGGGCTTAGGTAGCGGCTTTAGCGACGAAGAATACATCGACGCTGGCGCCACTGTTATTGCTGACCGCGGCGCCGTACTGGCCAATGCCGATATTATTTTACGTATCAGCAAGCCCAGCTTAGACGAAATTGGACAAATGAAATCCGGCTGCATTCATATCAGCTATCTGGATCCATTTAACGAACACAGCTTGATTAAAGCCTTCCGTGATCGCGGTGTTAGCGCGATCAGCATGGAAATGATTCCGCGCAGCACCCGCTCGCAAAAGATGGATGCACTGAGTTCGCAAGCGAGCTTGGCTGGCTACGTGATGGTATTGCTTGCCACCACCAGACTGCCCCGCATTCTGCCCATGATGATGACACCTGCCGGTACCTTGAAGCCGTCTACTGCCTTCATCATCGGTGCCGGTGTCGCTGGCCTGCAAGCGATTGCGACCGCCAAACGCCTTGGCGCTAAAGTAGTTGCCTTTGACACCCGCTCTGTTGTTGCCGAGCAAGTACGCTCACTGGGCGGCAAGTTTCTAGATATCGATCTAGGTGAAACCGGCCAAACCAAAGACGGTTACGCCCTTGCCCTGACCGAAGAGCAAATGAAGCTGCAGCTTGAAGGTCAGAAAAAGCAAATTGCAGAATCCGACATCGTGATCACCACAGCCCAGCTGTTTGGTCGCAAACCACCGGTGCTAGTGACCAGCGACATGATCAAGGGCATGAAGCCTGGCTCTGTCATTGTCGACATGGCTGCCGAGAGCGGCGGTAATGTTGAAGGCTCAGTCGCAGGTAAAACCGTCGTTGTAGATGGTGTAACCATTATCGGCGACGGCAACTGGTCTAACTTTGTTAGCCGCGATGCCAGCCAAATGTACTCATCCAACCTCTTCAACCTTGTTGATGAAGGCTGGAACGGCGATGACAAGAAAATGGTTATCGACATGGAAAACGATATTCTACAAGGCTGTGTTATTACCCACGGCGGCGAGATCGTTAACGAAACCATTAAAAACCTGATTAACTAGGAGAAGATGATGGAAAATGCTGTCTTTTTGGCTTTCATCTTAATGCTGTCTATATTTTTAGGCTTTGAGCTGATCAATAAAGTCCCTGCAACCCTGCACACACCGCTAATGTCAGGGTCTAACGCGATCTCGGGTATTACCCTGGTCGGCGCCCTGACCTCAGCCGGCGCTGAGCACTCTACCCTTGCCACAATTCTTGGCACCGTCGCTGTTGCGATGGCAACCATCAATGTAATCGGCGGCTATATGGTTACCGATCGCATGCTGGCCATGTTCAAGAAGAAAGGGAGCGCTAAGTAATGGGTATCGAATTACTGGTTAATATGGCCTATGTGGTAGCGGCCGTCCTGTTTATTTTTGGCCTGAAAATGCTGGGCTCACCAGCAACCGCCCGTAAAGGTAACCTAGTGTCTGCACTGGGTATGTTTATTGCGGTAATCGTGACCCTACTCGACCAAAGCATTATTGACTTCAAGTGGATTCTCGTCGGTATTGTGGTCGGCGGTGCTATTGGTGCATTAGTCGCACGCCGCGTCGAAATGACCGGCATGCCGGAAATGGTTGCGCTGTTCAACGGCTTTGGTGGCGTTGCCAGCTTGTTTGTGGGCTGGGCTGCACTGTATGACATGCATGATGCCCACACCTTTGTACTCATCACTATCGTGCTATCGATATTGATTGGTGGTGTCACGTTCTCTGGCAGCATGGTGGCATGGGGCAAGCTCAGCGAGCGTATCTCTGGCAAAGCTATGGTGTTTGGCGGGCAACGCGTATTTAACATTCTTCTGATCATCGCGATCATCGTATCTGCGGTAATGTTTACTCTTAGCACTGGCCCTGCCACCTCCATCTACTTGTATTTGGTTATTGGCCTGTCTCTGCTGCTGGGTATTATGTTGGTTATTCCTATCGGCGGCGCCGATATGCCCGTGGTTATTTCCTTACTGAACAGCTACTCAGGTCTAGCGGCTTGTGCGGCAGGTATTGCGATCAACAACATTATCTTGATCGTAGCCGGCGCACTGGTTGGTGCCAGCGGTATTATCCTGACCCAGATTATGTGTAAGGCCATGAACCGTTCATTGAGCAATGTCTTGTTCAGCGGTTTCAGCGCCGTTTCGGCTAGCGGCACAGCGGCTAAGATCGAAGGCGAAGCCAAGGCCATGACCGCAGAAGATGCCTACTACGTACTTGAAGCTGCCGCTAGCGTCGTTATCGTACCCGGTTACGGTATGGCGGTTGCACAAGCACAGCACGTGGTAAAAGAACTTCAAGAGCTGTTAGAAAAGAATGGTGCAGAAGTGGTTTACGCTATTCACCCCGTTGCCGGCCGTATGCCGGGCCATATGAACGTACTGCTTGCAGAAGCCGATGTATCCTATGACCTGCTACTGGAAATGGATGCCGTTAACCCGCGCATGGAAACCTTCGACGTGGCGATTGTTATCGGCGCCAACGACGTGGTTAACCCTGCAGCACGTGAAATGGAAGGCAGCCCAATTTACGGCATGCCCGTCATTAATGTGGACATGGCCCGCAACGTATTTGTTATGAAACGCTCTATGGCTTCTGGCTTTGCTGGTATCGACAACCCGCTGTTCTTTAAAGAGAACACCCGGATGCTGTTTGGCGACGCAAAAGAAATGCTGGGCAATATTATTAAAGCATTCAGCTAAGCCCCACTTAGCTGAAAACGAAAACGGGCTCCCTAGGGAGCCCGTTTTTTTGACGGGTACAATGTTAAGCCTCTTCCACTCCAGCACTCAAAACCGGCAGCAAGCGATTCAAGACCTCCTTAAGTTGCTGCAAGTCACTCTCATCAACCGCCAACTTATTCAGCAATGCTTCTGGAACACACTCGCAGTCATCACGTAGGTCACGACCTAGCTCAGTAAGGTGCAGAACTACGACACGCTCATCTACGGTATCTCTGCGCCGCATAATTAACCCCTGCTGCTCCAAGCGCTTCAGTAGCGGCGTTAGCGTATTGGTATTGAGCAATGCTCGCTCACCAACCGTTTTCACCGCACATGGCGCACTTTCCCACAGAATCATCATCACAATGTACTGAGGATAGGTTAAGCCAAGTGGCGCCAATTTATCTTGATACAAACGCGTGATCATTCGCGATGCCGCATACAGAGGAAAACACAGCTGATTATCTAATTGCAGCTGCGGCGGCATCAAATTGCCAAGCTTGGCACTCATACCGCTAACGCAGCTTCGATATCAGCAACCATATTCTCTGGTTTGGTCGTTGGCGCAAATCGCTTAATTGCCACACCGTCTTTACCGATTAGAAACTTAGTGAAGTTCCACTTCACTGCATTACTTAAGGTACCCGGTGCGGCTTTTTTCAAATAGGCAAATAAAGGATGGGCATTTTTGCCATTCACGTCGATTTTTTCTGTGATCGGAAAACTCACCCCGTAATTCATTAAACAACTACCCTCGATAGTATTCGCATCGCCAGGCTCCTGATTCGCAAACTGATTACAGGGCGCGCCCAAGATGACCAAGCCTTTGTCTTGGTATTTATCATACAGAGCCTGCAAACCCTCATATTGAGGCGTGAGGCCGCATTTGCTCGCCGTATTCACTACCAGCACTACTTTGTTTTTATATGCGGACAAATCCAGCGGCTTGCCTTGCAAACTCGCTATTTCAAAATCGTAAAGTGTGGTCATGCTGACTCTCCTCAGTGTTATTTCATTCAAGCAACGCTGCTAGCTCTCCAACATTAAAGCAAAGAATTACATCTCTCGCAACTATATCGTGCGCGATATAAATTAAAATAAACCTCAAGCACAGCAATCCTTTGCCGATAAGGTATACGAGCACACTCCACATAGCGCCTGCGGACATACAATCGATATGGTTATTATCAACCCCAGCTTTGCCACCCAGCCAGCGGCAGTTAACCGACCCGCAGGGCCTGCACCAGTACTGGCGATAGACCGGGTATTAACTGCCGTCGTCATTGGTCAGCGCGCAGAACATCTGTATGAGCTGGCATCGGGTAATTTAAAAATGATGGCGGAAAGCCAGACTGCACTTCGTCACGGAGAAAAACTTCTACTACAAGTCACCGGCAAAGATCAGCAGCAACGCCCGCAGCTCCAAATACTAAAACCGGATACCGGCCTTATTAACGAACAACTACGTTCGAGCTTGCCGCAGCAACAAAGCGTAAACCAGCTCATAGCCAATCTGGGTAAATTAATTAACATGCCGCAACAGCAGCAACTTGCGGCGCTCGGCAAAGAGTTTATTGAAGCAATAGCCAGCAAACCTCAAGCCAGTGACCCCGCGGGACTACGCCAAGCGATATTGCAAAGCGGCTTATTTATGGAAAGCCAATTAGCAAAAGGCGACGCGCCAACCCGCGACCTAAAACGAGCTTTACTCAGACTTAATCAGAGACTTAACCAGCAACTACACAATATCGAGCAAGCACCTAAGAGCGACAACAGTAGCAAAAACGCCTCCCTTGCACGCGAATACGCGCCGCAAACTCGAATAGCGCCGTTGTTAAGCGAATACAGTGCAGCGCCCAGCGCCGAAAATTACCCAAAAAACAGAGATCACAGCACAAACCGTACAGAATTGCCCGGACAGCTGAGCCCACAACATCGGCAAACGCCTACTCTCAGTGATGCAGACTCCAACCTTGAAATTTTACGACAGCTATTACGGGACGTGCGGGGCACCCTGACTCGCCAAGAGTCACACCAGCTCCTGCACTTGCAGCAAAACGATAAAACACAATATATGATCGAGCTACCCGTGCGCAGTAATGATGGCATTGATGTTTGGCAGCTCCACTTTCATAAATTCGATAAAACAGATAGCGAACAAGCAAATCCACGGCAGCAATCAACGAAAGAAGAGCCTCAGCACAATTGGACCATATCATTAAGCTTTGACCTTCCAGAACTAGGGCCAATACGAGCCCGAATCACACAAAATCCGGAACTTAAGATTCTCTTTAACGCCGGCAATAGCGCCACAACAGCGCTAATTACGAGCAAGCGCCACGAACTTGAGCAGACACTTGCAGCACAGGGCGTTAGCACTCAAAGTATTGAATGCCATAACAGCCCCATCACTATTGCTTCATCTGAGCTGTTCTCACAGTCACTAGTGGAGACCCAGGCATGAATAGCAAGCCAGGAGAAATTGCCGTTTCGCTGCATTACGATGGCGACAATGCGCCAGTGGTCAGCGCCAAAGGTGAGGGCGATACTGCCCGTCAAATTCTTGAAATTGCAACTGCGCACGATATCCCGATTTATCAGAATAGCCAGTTAATACAACTACTATCGCGGGTTGAACTAGATAATGAAATACCAAGAGAACTATATATTGCGGTAGCTGAAATTATTGCCTTCGCCTATCGCTTAAAAGACCAAGTTCCAAAAACGTGGTCTCCGTAATTAAAAGATTGGCGCAGTCCAAACGACATTAACGTGTCAGCTTCCACGTAAATCGCACCTGAGCTAACGAGGCAACCGCTTTACCGTTCACTCGCTCTGGCTCAAATTGACAGCGCGATAGCGCCGACAATGCGCGATAATCCAGACGACGCGTACCGCTGGAATCAACTATTTTACCATCGGCAGGCTTACCCTCAGCATCTACCAAGAACGACATCGTCACCGTGCCCTGCTGACCAAAGCGTACCGATTCATCGGGATATTCTGGCCGCGCACAGCTATTCCAATCTATGCTCGCTGGCACCGTAGTAGCCAACGCTAACGACTCACTGACCTCTGAAGGCTTAGAGGCCGCCTGCTTAGACGCAGCAGCCGGTTTATTTACACTAGTATCAACCGCATTTTCACGAATTTTGGCCAAGGCCAACAAACGCTCCTTTTCAGCATTGCGCGCCCGTGCTTCAGCAACTTCGGCTGCACGCCCCGCCGCCTCTGCCGAGGCCTGCGCCATCGCCAAAGCCTCTGACTGCTGCTGCATCGTCACTAACTGCGCCTGTTGACGTAAGTTCTGCTCGCGCTGACTAAACTCCCCGTCCAAACGGTTCTGCCACGCAGCCAATACCGCCTGCTCTTCAGATTGCAGTTTTTTATCACCTTGTACCGAAGTAACTTTGGCTATCGCGCTATTATCCGCTGCCAGCTCTGGCAACTCGTCACCCGACAATAACCACGCAGCCAACCCCGCTGCGGCGCAAACACATAATAAGGCAATCGCTATTACCGATTCTGCAGACTGCCCCAAACCTTGTCTTCTATCTACTGTCCCTACCGCATCATTCATTCAGCAGCTCCCCCCAACCTTGCTCATGCCGTCAAACCAAATAAGCGCCCAATACGCTGGAACATGCCACGACGATCCGACTCCGGCGGCGGTGGCGGCGTGGATTCTGCTGCAATCCGCAGGGTCTGCGCTGGGTGTTTTTGCAATATTTCAAACCGTCGCATCGCCAAGTTAACACTACCGCGCAGCAAACCTTCACTCACCGGCTTGCTAAGAAAACGGTATATCTGCCCTCGGTTAATCAGGTCGATACTCTGTTCTGCATCAGACTGCCCCGTGAGAACTATCGCCACCAAACTTGGGTGATGTTGACGCAGAGCGCCCAGCAAATCGGTAACGACTTCACCGCCAACGGCAATCTCAGTAACAATGACCCCAATTTTGTGGCGTTCTAATAAATCCAAACCTTCATCTAAGTTTGATGCGGTATATACAGTGCGCTCACGCCCTAACACCCGCTGCAAGGTATTACGCGTCGCTTCGTCATCATCCAAAATCAAAGTGCCAACATCATCAACGCCTGGCACATGAACGCGGGCCGTTAAATCTTCGTCTGGTGCCTCCGCTTCTTTTACATAATCAACAGCCGACGCCTTAACGGCAGCGGCAATGGTTGAGCGCAAATCGACGTTCGACCACGGCTTATTAATAAACCGAAAAATTTCACCGTCATTGATTGCCGCTAGTATTGCACTCAAATCTGAATACCCTGTCAGCAACACCCTAATCGCGCGCGGACGAAGATCTTTGGCTTTGCGCAACACCTCAACACCGGTCATTTCAGGCATACGCTGATCACTTACCACGACATCAACATCGCCTTGACGCAAAATCTCCAGCGCGGCCTCACCAGACGCAGCGGTGACCACATCGTAATCTCGTCTAAACAACGCCTTTAGCGCAATAAGAATCCGCGGCTCATCATCGACGAACAGGATTCGCGCACGCGTCTCTTCCGCTGGGGTATCAACCGTCGTATTCATACTTTATGCATCTCCAAGCACGACCACGTCCTGCTCTAATAAAATATCTGGGTTTTTACTTACGCCCGCCACGGGTAGGCGAATAAAGAACTCAGTACCCTTCCCTAGCTCCGACTCGACTCGGATAGTACCGCCGTGATCCTCAATAATTCGGAACACAATCGACAAACCTAAACCCGTTCCTTTGCCAACTGGTTTAGTGGTAAAGAATGGTTCAAATATATGGGCACGAGTATCTTCATCCATGCCACTGCCGGTATCACTTATCGCCACTTCTACGAAACCGTCGTCAAAGCTTGAGCGAATACAAATTTGCCCGTTGCCGTCCATCGCCTGTGCGGCATTGGTAATAAGATTAAGGAAGACCTGATTTAACTGCGATGGCGCACAGCTAATCTGCGGCAGCTCCGCGAACATGCGCGTCACCTTCACACCGTCTTTCAGCTGGCTGTTACAAATTTTAAGCGCGGTCTCTATACCTTCATTTAAATCAAAAAGCTGTGACTGCGAGCGATCAACACGGCTAAAGTCCTTCAGACTCATAACCAACTCTGCAATTTGCGTTAAGCCGTATTCCGTATCTGCAAGCAACATGTCAAATTCGGCTAAGCTCTCCGCATCGACAGTTCCATCCATGCCCTGCATCGACTCACGCACAATTTCAACATTACTAGAGGCGTAGCCTAAAGGGGTATTAATCTCGTGCGCCACACCTGCAACCATCTGGCCTAGCGACGCCATTTTTTCAGACTGGATCAATTGACCCTGCTGCATTTTCAAATCTTCTAGCGCTTTGCTTAGCGCATGGGTACGTTTGTCGACGATTTTTTCCAAGTTCACATTAGAATCTTGAAGCTCGCTGTTCAAGCTATCCAATGCCGAGAAACTTGAGCGCAGCCGAATCGCAATCACACCAAAAGCCAGTAGTAGCGCCACCGCATAAACTGCCAGCGTTTGTCGATAATTCCGCGCGGTGGTTTGTAAGTTATGGAAATAATTTTCATATATAGAGCGCAAATCATATAGCGCTGGGCCAGTTGCTAGAGTGTCAAACCTCTCGGTAAGTACTTGCAACTGATCAGACGCACTGCGCAACGCATCCACGGTGTTCAACAAATGTCGCAGAGCGCCTCGCTCAACGTCATCGTCCAACTGCTCTTCAGCAGCAACAATATTGCGGCCGAGCTCATCAATATAGCTGCCGTTTGTTGGTGCCGATTGAATACCGTAAGCCGTTGCCTCACGCAAAATTGACATAACGTCTTCGCGCAAACCTTCCTTCGCATTCACCGACGGCGCGTTTAACAGCGAAATACCCGCCACCCGCAGCACAGAGAAATGCTGGGCTAATCGCGCCAGTTTTACGGAATAATCGTTAAGTAAACTCAGCTTCGCCGAGGTATCTTGATTGTAACGATCCAAAGCGCTGTTAATACTCGGAGACAGGCCAGCCAAAGTGGCTTGGCCACTACTTATTGCCTCTTGGGTTACCGTAAAACGATCTCGCGCCAACTCTAATTGCTGGGCGCCCGAATCAAGTGATAAGCGCCCACGAGCAATTTGCTGATTAAGCTCAGCGTCAGCTTTTGCCGCAGCATCTAATTGCTCCAGACGAATAATATGCAAGCCGGTTTCGAGGGGATTCCGTAAGGTTTTCCACAATAAAAAGGCAATTAAACTTAATGCCAACACAACGGCTAATAGAGCAATACTGCGCTGAATCGAAAAACCCCGCACACCAAGTCGGGACACACCGAGTTGAACCATAAATTTCTTCTTATTATTTTTGCATCACTTTTGCCTTACTCAAACAACGCATCGCAAAGTTGCGCACGGCATTCAGGTAAGATCAACAAGTAATACGTTGAAGTAAACACCCACAGTATTTTTTTTATAATGTTTAACCAGACGAAGAATAAAAGCTGTCAGCGTAAATGTCTAGCACTTAGCAAAAAACAGCTGCCGAGCAATATTATTGACTTTACAAGCACTTAGGCAAAGTAACTAGACTCAAGCATATCCACATTAAATTCACGCTGCCGCGCCAGACTAGTCGACCGATCCGCTCAAATACATACAGGAGAAGCTCAAGCGCTGACTAAAGGATAAAATAATTAGATGTGGAGAAGCCTAAATAGTGAAATGAGACAAAACTGTGGCCAAAAAAATAGGGGACCAGCTAAAAAACGGCTCTTCATCATTAACGGGGGACACCGGCATTCATTAAAATGATTTTGCGAAGATCAATTTAATGGAGAGTACCGATGTCCCACGCAGGAAGAATTATAGGCATACCTGGCCTTGAGATTGAACGGGTAGTTCGCAG
>JAGPVP010000097.1 GCA_018066965.1 Zhongshania sp.
AACATCATCGCCCTGCGATTTCAACTGATTGTAGCGCCGCTCGGCACGCTCCTCGGCGCTTGCGGTGAGGAATATCTTAACTGGCGCGGTCGTGAAAACGACGGTTCCCATGTCGCGCCCGTCGGCCACCAGACCCGGCGCCTTGGCAAAATCGCGCTGCCGACCTAATAAGGCACTGCGCACTGCAGGCAGTACCGCTACTTTAGAGGCCAACATGCCGGTGATTTCAGTGCGCAAATTACCACTAACATCCTCACCTTCCAGCAAGACCCGCGTTGGCTCTCCCGGCTCACCAGCAACAAATTCAACATCTAGATTTGCCGCTAATTTAGCTATTGCGGCTTCGTCATCGAAGGCGCAGCCATGCTTGTCTGCTGCCATACCGACCAAACGGTACAGCGCACCACTATCTAGTAAATGCCAACCCAAATGCCGCGCCAAGGTTTGGCATAAAGTGCCCTTTCCAGAACCACTGGGACCATCAATGGCAATAACCGGAGCAGACGCCATGGCCTCTTTAGTACTCAAGCCTGCACCTCTATATTCATACCCAGACCCGCCGCCAAGCTCACAAAATTAGGAAACGAGGTCGCGACGTTATCGCAGCCGGTCACCCGAATAGGATCAGTGGCGCGCAAAGAGGCAACAGCGAATGACATGGCAATGCGATGATCGTGATGGCTTGCCACCGTCGCGCCAGTTATTTGTCCACCCTGAATAACAATGCCATCTTCGGTCGGCACCGCGCTAATTCCCATGGCCTGTAAGCCATCAGCCATCACTTGAATACGGTCGCTCTCCTTCACCCGTAGCTCTTCCGCGCCAGTCAGCACGGTTTGCCCTTCGGCGCAGGCCGCAGCAACAAACAACACCGGAAACTCGTCGATAGCTAAAGGCACCTGATCTTCAGGAATATTAATACCTTTAAGTTGAGCATGACGAATACGAATATCCGCAACGGGTTCACCACCCACTTCGCGTTCATTAAATACCGTAATGTCGCCGCCCATCGCACGTAAAATATTGATCACCCCGACTCGCGTTGGGTTAATACCAACATGCTCCAGCGTTAAATCAGCATTCGGAGTAATACTTGCCGCCACCATAAAAAACGCCGCCGAAGAAATGTCCGCCGGTACATCTATATGCACGGCAGTTAAGCGCCCGCCGCCCTGTAGTTTTGCCACCGGCCCAGCAACGTCTACCGAATAACCAAATCCGCGCAACATACGCTCGCTATGATCGCGCGTGGGCGCTGGCTCGGTAGTGCGGGTTTCACCCTCGGCATACAAGCCTGCCAGCAATACGCATGACTTCACCTGCGCGCTCGCCATCGGCAATACGTAGTCGATAGCCTTTAGCGACTGGCCACCACGTAACGTAAGCGGTGGGCGCCCACCTTCAGCCGTTTCAACCACAGCACCCATGTCTCGCAGAGGCTTGGCGACACGTTCCATCGGACGCTTACTCAAGGACTCGTCGCCGGTCATGGTAACGTCAAACTTTTGCCCCGCTAATAAGCCCGCCAACAAACGCATTGAGGTGCCGGAATTACCGACATATACATCACCTGCGGGTGCCTTAAGACCATCGCGGCCCACGCCGTGAATAAGCACCCGACCGTTTTCTGGGCCTTCGATTTCTACCCCCATCGCCCTGAATGCATTAAGAGTAGACAGCGCATCTTCGCCCTCTAAAAAACCGTCCACGGTGGTGACGCCATCGGCAATCGCCCCAAGCATAATAGAGCGATGGGAGATTGACTTGTCTCCAGGAACACGGGCTGTGCCACGCATTTGACCACCGGGCTGTAACAGGAAATCCACGATAACATTCTCTTTAATTGAATCAGATAAATATGAATTTACGATGAAGGGGATTTTTTCTGACGGGCAAGGTACTGCCCCAAAAAATGTTCATCGCGGGCGTGCTTGGCGCGATCAAAGCTGGCAAAAATAGCCTCACCATCACCAGCGGCAATCGCTTTGCGAACAAGCGCAAGATGAGCGCTAAAAGTATCTATACCCTGCAAAATGGCATCTCGATTCGCCAAGGCAATGTCGTGCCACATGGTCGGGTCGCTAGACGCAATTCGCGTAAAATCACGAAAGCCACCGGCTGCAAATTTAAAAATATCCGCCGCGGCGCCATTCTGTGCCAGTGCGTCAACCAAGGTATAAGCCAGCACATGGGGAAGGTGACTGGTCGCGGCGAGCACGGCGTCGTGTTCGGCCACATCCATGCGAACCACCTCTGCCCCACAGGCTTCCCACATTGATTGAATAAGCGCTAGCGCAGCATCGGACGTTGTTGCCAAAGGCGTTAATATCACCCGATGGTCAAGAAATAAATCTACCGCCGACGCCTCAACGCCACTCTGCTCAGACCCCGCAATGGGATGACCAAGCACAAAATTAGGCGGCACTTCGCCAAAAATTCGTTGTGCCGCTTTCTGAATATTGCCCTTAACACTCGCAACATCGGTAACAACCATATTCGCTGTCATCAATGGCGCTAATTCAAGCATGACCTTTTCCGCCACCAAGGTCGGCGTTGCAATCACCACCACATCCGCACCGGCAACGGCCTCAGCCATATCTAAGGTATAGGAATCAATCACGCCCAGCTGTAAACCACGCTCAAGCGATTCGGCGCGCCGCCCTGTTGCGACCACTTCGCCTACGGCCCCTTGGGCCTTCAAGGCTTTGGCCAATGATCCACCCATCAGACCTAGGCCGACAATGGTGAGCTTATTGATCAAAGCAGCCCTCACTAATCAGTTTTTGTAAGGCCGCGAGAAATCGCGCATTTTCGTGTTCCAAGCCAATTGAAATGCGCAAATGCTTGGGCATTTGATAAACCCCGACAGGCCGCACAATCACGCCTTCGCGCAGAAGCGCTTGGTAAACAGGCATGGCATCGCAGGGCAACTCCATAGCCACAAAATTACCTACCGACGGAATATAGCTTAGTCCCAAGGCGTCAAACCCGGCACGCAGCTGCCGCATACCAGCATTATTCGTCTGCTGACTACGCGCTAAATAGTCGTGGTCGTCAAGCACCGCTAAGGCCGCCGACATGGCCGGAATACTGACATTGAATGGTGCGCGCACACGGTTTAATAAATCGGCTATTTGCGGACTACTCACGCCATAGCCAATACGCAAGCCAGCCAAACCATAGGCCTTGGAGAAAGTACGCGTTACGATCACATTAGGGTAATCGTCAAGAAACGTCAGGCCATCAGGAAAGTCATCAACACCGGCGTATTCAACATACGCTTCATCAAGAACAACAATAACGTGTTCAGGAACCTTAGCTAAAAACGCGCTCAAAGCGTCGCGATTAAGGTAATTTCCAGTGGGATTATTGGGGTTGGCAATAAAAACAACTTTAGTATCTGGCTCAATGGCCGCCGTCATAGCATCTAAATCATGCCCCCAATCTTTGGCCGGTGTAACAATGGCACGAGCACCCACTGCCTGTACCGCAATTGGGTAAACAATAAATGCATATTGAGAAAATACCGCCGAACTACCCGCACTCAAAAAAGTGCGTGCAATTAAATCCAAAACATCATTCGAGCCATTGCCGAGGGTAAATTGGTTTTCGCCCACCCCCAGTTTAACCGCAAGCTTTTTCTTTAACTCAAAGCCACTGGCATCAGGATAAAGATGCGATTGTTTTAGCGAGGCTTGCGCAGCCACCATCGCGATCGGCGACGGCCCAAGCGGGTTTTCATTACTCGCCAATTTAACAACGCTAGCTAAGCCCAGCTCGCGCTGTAACTCTTCAATCGGCTTGCCCGCTTGATAAGGATGCAAACCCTGCACGCCGACATTTGCCAGCGCAAATACATCACACGTCACTTGCTACACCCTCACAAAATAAGCCAAACACCATCGTTAAATTGCAGCCTTGGGATAGGAGCCCAGCACTTTAAACATAATGGAATGCTGCTCAATATCATTGAGAATATCAACGATGATGGCATCGTCGCGATGGCCTTCAAATTCAATAAAAAAGACATAGGTCCAGGGCTCAGTGCGCGATGGCCGCGTGTCGATACGCGTGAGCATCACATCTGCTTTTTGAAACGGCTCGAGCAATTTAAACAGTGCGCCAGGTCGATTTCGGGCAGACACCACCAAAGACGTTTTATCGCGACCACTAGCCGCCACATCTTCGCGACCAATAATTAAGAACCGCGTGGTGTTATCAGGCTGATCTTCAATATTTGCCGCCAACTGCACCAAACCGTACTGCTGCTCAGCCATATCGCCGGCTACCGCAGCAACGCCTTCTTCTTCCGCCGCCATTCGCGCAGCTTCGCCGTTGCTACTTACCGCAGCGCGTTCAACACCGGGGAAATGAGCATCCAGCCAGCGACGACTCTGCGCCAAAGCTTGCTGATGCGCGCAAATACGTTTTATCGGCTTATCTTTGCCGTCTTTACCCACCAATAAATGCAGACGAATACGCAGTTCCAATTCGCCACATATTTTTAAGGGCGAATTGATAAACGCATCCAAGGTATGCGACACCATGCCTTCAGTAGAATTTTCTACCGGCACTACGCCGTAATGGCATTGACCATTAGCAACCTTGGCAAACACTTCATCTATAGAAGTTTGCGGCACGCTGACCACGGCATGGCCAAAATGTTTGAGCGCTGCCGCTTGGCTGAACGTGCCCATCGGCCCCAAATACGCCACTTCCATAGGCTTTTCTAAGGCCAAACACGCCGACATAATTTCGCGAAAAATAAACGCCACAGTGTCATCGGCCAAAGGGCCTTTGTTCGCCGCCTTCACCCGTGCCAAAACTTGGGCTTCGCGCTCGGGCCGATAGAACAACAACTGCTGCGAACTACTGCTATCCGCATTCGACTCAAACTGCTGCGCGACGGCAAATTCCCGCAACTTAACCTCGGCCACCTGCTGAGCGCAGCTGGCACGACGATTCAGCAAATCGTGAATCTGAGTGTCGATGCTATCGATGCTTTGGCGTAAATCATCAAGACTCACTGGCGGCGTGTTGGAATCGCTCATAATCTCAGCCGTTCTGTTGTGCAAAATCTTTCATATAGGCAATCAGCGCGTCCACGGCTTCTTCTGGCACCGCGTTATACACGCTGGCACGCATACCACCCACCGAGCGATGACCTTTCAAATTCAGCAAGCCAGCTTCTTCTGCACCCGCTAAAAACGCCTTATCCAAGCTCGCGTCCGCCAACACAAAGGGAATATTCATTAAAGAGCGGCTGGCCACTTCAACAGGATTGCTATAAAAACCGCTAGCATCAATATAGCTATATAGCTTTTCTGCCTTGCGACGATTAATGACTTCCATCGCCTCTAGGCCGCCCTGCGCTTTAAGCCATTTAAATACCAAGCCGGCCAAATACCACGCCAAAGTTGGCGGCGTGTTGTACATAGAATCGTTATCAGCAGCAGTTTTGTAATCCATCATCGTTGGAGTGATCGCGCTGGCCTTACCCAGTAAATCTTTGCGAACAATAACGATGGTCAAACCAGCAGGCCCGATATTCTTTTGCGCGCCAGCGTAAATCAAGGCAAATTTATTCACATCGATAGGACGCGACAAAATAGTCGATGACATATCCGCAACTAAAGGCACTTTAGATTCAGGCGTCCAGAAAAACTCCACACCGCCAATCGTTTCATTTGGCGTGTAGTGTAAATAGGCTGCGTCGTCGCTTAACTTCCAGCTATCAAATGCTGGGATAGTGGTAAAGTTAGTATCTTCAGACGATGCCACTACATTAACCTTGGCGTAGCGCTTCGCCTCCTTAATGGCTTTCTTAGACCATTCACCGGTGTTGACGTAATCAACAACCTTGCCCTCACCCATCAAATTCAAAGGCACAGCTGAGAATTGGCTGCTTGCGCCGCCCTGTAAAAACAGGACTGCGTAATCGTCGGAAATACCCATCAGCTCGCGCAAATCAGCCTCGGCCTCATTGGCGATACCAACCATTTCATCAGAGCGATGACTCATTTCCATGACCGACAAACCACGACCCTGCCAATCCATTAGCTGCTCGCTAGCCTCTGCTAACACTGATTCAGGAATTGAAGCCGGACCTGCACAAAAATTATAACGACGCGCCATCTTGAATCGCCACTCCGAAAGATTAAAAAATAAAAAAACAAACGGCGCCAGCGGCGCCGCTACTCATATTACTTAGCTGTAAATCCCAGCGAATATCCGGTGCGCGGATTACTCCTCGCCGCTATCATCCGCTGGCGCTGCCGCATCCCCATCGGTGCTTGCCGCTTCGCCGGCAATCACATCGTCGGTCGACGCTGCATCAGCATTTTCGTCGTCTTCTAGCAACTTCTCGTCTTCTTCATCAACGCGCTGAACACCAACCAAATGCTCGTCTTCTTTCAAACGAATAACACGAACACCTTGGGTATTACGGCTGAGAATTGATACTTCATCAGTGCGAGTGCGCACCAAGGTGCCCTGATCACTGATCAGCATCAGGTCATCGCCTTCAAAGACCTGAACCGCCCCAACCAAAGGCCCGTTACGCTCACTCATTGCCATGGCGATAACACCGCGATTACCTCGGCCTTTTGCTGGGAAATCTTCCACCAAAGTACGTTTGCCATAACCATTCTCAGAGACGGTCAATACTCGACCACCCTCTTGTGGAATAATCATTGCGATAGCAGATTGGCCTTCATCCATGCGAATACCGCGCACACCGCGAGCCGCACGGCCCATTGCGCGAACAGCGGTTTCAGGGAAGCGAGCTGCTTTACCGGCGCTAGTTAATAGCAAAATATCATTTTCACCATTAGTGATAGCGGTGCCAATCAGCACATCGCCTTCATCTAATTCAATGGCGCGCAAACCGACGCTGCGTTGACGAGAAAAGGCTTCCAACGGTGTCTTTTTAACCGTACCAAAACCGGTAGCCATAAAGATGAAATAGCCTTCGGTATATTCATTTACTGGCAGAATTGAGGTGATGCGCTCATTGGCATCAAGCGGCAATAAATTCACCATCGGCCGACCGCGAGAATTACGGCCCGCAACGGGAATTTGATAGGCGCGCAGCCAATATACTTTGCCGATATTGCTGAAACACAAAATAGTGGTGTGAGTGTTAACCACCAATAAATGCTCAACAAAATCTTCGTCTTTTACCGAGGTCGCCGACTTACCCATACCGCCGCGACGCTGGGCTTGATAAGTATCTAAGGGCTGTGACTTGGCGTAACCGCCATTGGAGATAGTCACTACGCGATCTTCTTCTGGAATCAAATCTTCATGATTAAGATCAAGCTGCGAAGCCACAATTTCACTACGACGTTCATCGCCATAATCGGCAACCACTTGCTCTAATTCACCACGAATAACCGCAATAAGCACATCGGGATTTGCAAGAATATTTAAGTACTCAGCAATTTCAAGTAACCGCTCTTGGTATTCGCCCAGTAGCTTCTCGTGCTCAAGACCGGTCAGTTTTTGCAAACGCAAATCAAGAATTGCCTGAACCTGTACCGGTGACAAATAGTACTGCCCATCGCGCATGCCATACTGATCTTCAAGATCATCAGGACGACAGGCATTCTCGCCGGCACGTTCTAACATGCCAGCTACATCGCCCAATTTCCACGGACGAGAGATCAAACTGTCTTTCGCTTCTTGAGTGGTTGCAGAGGCTTTAATCGTGGTAATAATTTCATCGATATTTGAAATTGCTACCGCCAAACCTTCCAACACATGACCGCGTTCGCGCGCCTTGCGCAGCAAATAAACAGTCCGGCGAGTAACCACTTCACGGCGGTGGCGAATAAAATATTCAATTAACTGCTTCAGATTCAAAATACGGGGCTGGTTATCTACCAAGGCCACAATATTGATGCCGAACACGTTTTGCAGCTGGGTTTGGGCGTAAAGATTATTCAGTATGACTTCGCCGCTTTCGCCGCGCTTCATTTCTATAACAACACGCATACCGTCTTTGTCAGACTCATCGCGCAGCTCAGAAATACCTTCTATTTTCTTCTCTTTAACCAGCTCGGCAATTTTCTCAATCAGGCGCGCCTTGTTAACTTGGTAAGGCAGCTCGTGAATAAGAATAGTCTCGCGATGAGTTTTTTCATCGACGATGACCTCAGCGCGGGCGCGAACATAAATACGGCCACGGCCAGTTCTATACGCTTCCACAATACCGGCACGGCCGTTGATAATCGCCGCAGTCGGGAAATCTGGGCCAGGAATATGTTCCATCAACTGATCGACGGTAATATCTGGATCATCCAGCAGGGCCAAACAGCCGTTAATGACTTCAGTTAAGTTATGTGGCGGAATATTTGTCGCCATACCAACCGCAATACCCGACGAGCCATTGATCAATAGCGCAGGGATTTTGGTAGGCATAACCGCCGGAATTTGCTCAGTACCG
The DNA here is from genome assembly GCA_018066965.1 of Zhongshania sp. Taxonomy (GTDB): domain Bacteria; phylum Pseudomonadota; class Gammaproteobacteria; order Pseudomonadales; family Spongiibacteraceae; genus Spongiibacter. The sequence continues at coordinate 8,447 of JAGPVP010000097.1, forward strand.
TCATAGTTAGGCACCCAATCGACGGTTTCTTTGTCTAGATCGGCAAGAATTTCGTGGGCAATTTTGCGCATACGAATTTCGGTATAACGCATGGCTGCCGCGTTATCACCGTCGATAGAACCGAAGTTACCCTGACCATCGACCAGCATATAACGCAAAGAAAACGGCTGCGCCATGCGAACTATGGTGTCGTATACCGCAGAGTCGCCGTGGGGATGGTATTTACCGATAACGTCACCCACCACACGGGCGGACTTCTTATAGCCTTTATTCCAGTCATTACCTAGCTCGCTCATAGCGAACAGCACACGGCGATGAACAGGTTTTAGACCGTCGCGCACATCGGGCAGTGCCCGACCAACGATAACGCTCATTGCATAATCAAGGTAGGACTGCTTAAGCTCGTCCTCGATATTTACCGGCAGAATCTCTTTAGCTAAATCAGCCATGAATCGGGTAATTCCTTATTATGGACAGTCGTGTCGCAGCAGTGTCGCCACGAAATCGGCCTTATCCGGTACTTAACTCACCGCAACCACCATCGCCGTACAAATTCTACAAAAATAGTGCAGCAGCTCTGAGCGGAAAATAAAGCGGCAATCATAGCATAAATCCCAAGCCCGTAGACAGTTCAAAATCGCCGCAAATCAATGTACTACCGCAACAAAAGGCGCCCACAGCGCTCACGTTAACGGGTATACTTGCGCCTTTGCGTAAACAGATACGGACAGCCCCATGCCTGCCCAAAGCCAACACCCCGTCGACACCCTTATATTCGCTCGCTGGATTATTCCCGTCGCACCTAATTGCACGCCCTTAGTCGATCACGCGCTAGCGATTCGCAATGGCGAGATTTGCGCGCTCTTACCGGCGAAAGATGCCGAAAACCTTGCAGCTGGCGAAGTGCTGCGACTAAACAACCATGTGCTGATGCCGGGGCTAATCAATGCCCACGGTCATGCCGCAATGAGTTTGTTTCGCGGCATGGCCGATGACAAGCCACTACACACTTGGCTTAACGACCACATTTGGCCGGCAGAAGGCCGCTGGGTAGACGAGACCTTTGTTAGCGATGGCTGCGAACTGGCCATAGCTGAAATGCTCCGCAGCGGCACTACCACCTTTAGCGATATGTACTTTTTCCCCGAAGCCGCCGCCACCGTCATTCGCAAAGCCGGTATTCGCGCCCAGCTCAGCTTTCCTATATTTGACTTCCCCAGCGCCTGGGGCAGCGGCCCTGATGAGTATTTTCGCAAAGGCCTCGCGCTGCGGGACGAACTAAAACACAGCAAATTGATTACCGTCGCCTTCGGGCCGCACGCGCCCTACACGGTTGGCGATGACGCCATGCAACGGGTCGCCACCCTCGCCGCCGAGGCAGATGCTGCCATTCAAATTCATCTGCACGAAACTCAGCAAGAGATCGACGACGCCGTCGCCCAAACCGGCAAACGCCCCATCGCACGGCTTGCCGACTTAGGTTTACTAGGACCAAAAACCCAGTGCGTCCACCTTGCGGCCCTGAATGACGACGACATTGCCACCCTCACCAAATTTGGCTGCCACGCTATCCACTGCCCAGAATCAAATATGAAACTGGCCAGCGGCTTTTCTCCCGCCGAGAAAATGCGCGCCGCCGGTATTAATGTGGCACTCGGCACCGATGGCGCGGCTAGCAATAACGACCTCGACCTATTCAGCGAGATGCGCAGCGCCGCCTTGCTGGGCAAAGTTGTTGCCGGTGATGCCAGCGCCCTGCCCGACCACTACGCGCTAACCATGGCGACCTTAAACGGCGCCAAGGCGCTTGGCATCGACCATCTCGTCGGCAGCCTAGAAATCGGCAAACAAGCCGACGTGATCGCCATCGACTTATCAGCGCTCGAACAACAGCCGATTTACAACCCCGTATCGCAACTGGTTTACACCAATATCAGTCATCACGTTCGCTATAGCTGGATCATGGGCCGCAAGGTACTGGATAATGGCGAACTGACCACGCTAGACCGCCGAGACATTATTGCTCGCGCAGAACTCTGGCGCTCAAGAATTAGCGGAGAATAAAATGCAAGACGCGGCATCGCAAAAACCACATAGAAATAATGTTGATCCGGCAGAAATAGCCAAGTTCGAAGAATTGGCCCATCGCTGGTGGGACCGCAATAGCGAATTCAAACCCCTGCACGACATCAATCCGCTGCGCGTGAATTACATCGACGAGCGCTCACCACTCGCGGAACGTCGAGTAGTGGATGTGGGTTGCGGCGGCGGCATTTTATCTGAAGCCATGTTTCAGCGTGGTGCCCGCGTTAAAGGCATCGACATGGGCGAAACCCCACTCAGTGTGGCGCGCCTGCACCAGCTAGAGTCCGGTGCCAAGGTTGAGTATTTTCAAACCACAGCTGAGGAGCTCGCCGCAGATGAGCCCGGCAGCTACGACATCGTGACCTGCCTAGAAATGCTAGAGCACGTCCCCGATCCATCGTCCGTTATTCGCGCCTGCGCGGCCCTGTGCAAACCGGGCGGCGATATTTACTTCTCGACCATTAACCGCAATCCCAAGGCGTTTATGTTTGCGATTGTCGGCGCCGAGTATTTACTAAAAATGCTACCCAAAGGCACCCACGATTTCAGCCGCTTTATTCGCCCAGCAGAATTGGGCAACTGGATTCGCGATGCTGGCCTGCAAATGCAACACATGACGGGACTCACCTATAACCCGCTGCTGCGCACCTATCGGCTGAACGAGAAAGACGTCGATGTAAATTATATGATTCACGTGAAGAAACCTGCCTGATGCTGCGCGCTGTACTTTTTGACCTAGATGGCACCCTACTCGACACCGCTGCCGACTTCACCGCCGTGCTTAACGGCATGCTCGCCGAGCGCAATCGGCCCGCACAGAGCTACGACGTGGTGCGTCAACGGGTTTCCGACGGCGCCCGTGCCGTGGTCAGTTTAGGCTTTGAGCAAACCGAAGGCAGTGATGGCTTTGCTGATTTACTCACTGAATTTCTCGACCGCTATTTAGCCCAACTCTCAGTCAGCACCACACTATTCCCCGGTATGGCCGAGGTACTGACACACATTGAATCATTGGGATTAAAGTGGGGCGTTGTCACCAATAAGCCGGCGCGCTACACCCAGCCACTGCTTGCAGCAATGCAACTCGCGACCCGCTGCGGCACCGCCATTTGCCCCGACCATGTCACGCATCGCAAACCCCATCCCGAACCAATTTATTTAGCCTGCAAAGAAATAGACTGCCTGCCAGCGCACACTATTTATGTGGGCGATCACAAACGCGATATCGACGCCGGCCGCAATGCCAATATGCGCACTGTTGCTTGCCGCTACGGCTATATCTCAGATGATGATAGCGCCGACAGCTGGGGTGCCACCTATGTCGTCGACACTGCCGCCGAACTCATCCCATTAATTAGTAACTTACAGCAGCCATAAACCCGAGGATTTTACGTGCCTTTAACGCTTCCCCCAGATTTTATCGCCGAGCCACAATGCCTACTGGGTAAAATCATTTTGGTGACCGGTGCCGGTGACGGCATTGGCCGCGCCGCTGCGCTGAGCTATGCCCAGCACGGCGCCACCGTAATTTTGCTAGGCCGTACCGTCGACAAACTCGAAGCGGTTTACGATGAAATTGAAGCCGCTGGCTATCCGCAAGCTGCCATTTACCCCGTACATTTACGCGGCGCGGCGATGAAGGATTACGAAGAGCTGGCAAACACGATTGAACGGGAATTCGGCCACCTAGACGGCGTGCTACACAATGCCGGTGTTCTCGGCCAGCGCCGCACGCTAGCCCAAACCACAGTGGACAGCTGGGACGAGGTCTTACACGTTAATTTAACCGCGCCATTTATGATGACCCAAGCTTTGCTGCCGATGCTAGCCGCAGCAGAAAACGCGTCGATTATTCTGACGTCCTCAAGTGTCGGCCGCAAAGGGCGCGCATTTTGGGGAGCGTATGCAGTATCAAAATTTGGCACTGAAGGCATGATGCAAATCTTAGCCGACGAAGAGTTCGGGCTTAACAACACCCGCGTCAACAGTATTAATCCCGGCGCTACTCAGACCGTCATGCGACGCACCGCCTACCCCGGCGAAAACCCGCAAGACAATCCATTGCCAGACGTCATTATGCCGCTATACCTCTACTTAATGAGCGACGCGAGCGCAGCGGTGAATGGCCAGCAATTTGATGCGCAAACCAAGTAATATTGATATTTTCTGCGCCCCAACTTGGGCGCTACCCCCTTCTTTTTTAAACAAGCCAATCCTCGGCGACGACTCCCGCAATGCTTTTGTATTAGGATAAACCCACCAAGATTTAAGACAGTGCCCTGCCAAGGAATAAACCTAAGCGGTCACGCCCACAATAAAAACAGGATACTAAAATGACAAGCGCCCCATCGCCCTTTGATCTAAAGAATAAAATCGCCTTAGTCAGCGGCGGCAGCCGCGGCATTGGTAAAAGTATTTGCAAGGCGCTCGCCGCACACGGCGCCCACGTTATTGTCGCCAGTCGCAAAGCCGCCGACTGCGAACAGGTCGCTGAAGAAATACGCCGTGAAAATGGCAGCGCCGAAGCGATGGCCTGCCATATTGGCGAGATGGCGCAAATCGAATCTGTATTTGAGGCAATTGAGCGCAAACACGGGCGCTTAGATATTTTAGTGAACAACGCTGCCACCAATCCCTATTTTGGCCACATTACCGACACCGACTTAAGCGCCTTTAACAAAACCATCGATGTGAACATTCGCGGTTATTTCTTTATGTCGTCCATCGGCATAAAACTCATGGCCAAAAATGGAGGTGGCAGCGTGATTAATGTCGCGTCAATTAATGGCGTCAAGCCGGGCGCACTGCAAGGAATCTACTCCATCAGTAAAGCTGCCGTCATCTCCATGACCCAGGCATTCGCCAAAGAATGTGCTGCGATGGGTGTGCGAGTCAACGCGCTATTACCAGGATTAACAGACACAAAGTTTGCAGCAACATTGGTCAACAACGATGAGATTAGAGAGGCCGTATTAAAGGATGTGCCATTAAATAGGGTCGCTCAGCCCGACGAAATGGCCGGCGCGGTATTGTATTTAGCATCGCCTGCCTCAAGCTACACCACCGGAAGCTGCATAACAGTAGACGGTGGTTATCTGTCTTAAATGCTCACAAGCGCCACTTAGCCGCGCAAGACGTCTTGCATTGCTTCAATTTGCTGATGGTAGCCTTCGCTCGCATCCGGCGTCACCGGTAAACCTAAGCGCGCAAACGCACCCACCGTCGACCAATCAACCTTTGCCAGTGGGTGCTCTGCGCCCACATAGCTGTGCAGATTTGCCACCGTCACTAAATCCACATAATCGCCAGCCGGAACCTCGCGATCAAAATGCATATGCTGCGCAGGCACCGCAACCAACTCGTCTGCGAACCCCCATGCCTCAAGAATACGGCTACCCACCTCAGGACTAATGCTAATTAATATCTGATCTAGCAATTCCGGGTGGTCACGCAAAAAGCCACGACCAACGGCGTAGGACAATACCGGTAAAGTACCTACCTGATGCACAATACCGGCAAGCGTCGCGATTTCTGAGTTTAGATGTGGCTGTGATTTAGCGAGGGTATAACAGATGGCCGCCACGTCAGTGCTGTGTATCCAAATAGCTCGCATGCGTTGATTGAGCGCTTCTTTAGTCGACAGAAATATTTGCTGCATTGCCAAGGTCGTCACCAAGGTACTGGTATAGCTCAGACCAATGCGGCTAATCGCCGACTTCACATCGTGAACCGGCTGAAAACCTCGCAACAAAGAACTATTCGCGATACGTAAAATACGGGTTGCGATAGAGCTGTCATTTTCAATAATGGTAGCCAACATCGCCACGTCAACATCCGGGTCGCTAGCCGCTTCGCGAATTTCTAATGCTACTTCCGGCAAGGTCGGCAACACTATCGAGTCATTCTCGATGGCGTCCAATAAATCTAGCCGCACCTGTTCGATCAAAGGATTACTTAATGACACATTTAAACGCTCAGCATTAGACATAGTCCGAGCCTAACAGATGACCCGCCGCACCATCAGTGTTAAAAATACTTATGTGCTAAACGTAAAAATGCCGAGGCACTAGCTAGCACCTCGGCATTATTTTATACAAAATTAGGCTTTAACTTACGCCACGGCTGCTTCAGCGGCGGCGACTGCCTTTACGGCATCGCAGCTATAACCCTGTTCGCTCATTGCCGCAGCCAGCGCTTTAAGCAGCAAGGTGATATTTTCCATTCTGGCGCTGTAACCCATCAAACCAATTCGCCATACTTTACCGGCGAGATCACCCAAACCCGCGCCAATTTCCAAATCATAATTAGCCAACAGATATTGACGCGTCTTAACATCATCGACGCCGTCAGGAATATACACACTATTAAGCTGCGGCAAACGCTGCTCCGCCGCGACTACAAAGCGAATCCCCAAGGCCTCTAAACCAGCAGCCAAGGCATTGTGCATAGCGGCATGACGCTGCCACGCATTTTCCAAGCCCTCTTCCTGCAGCATCACCAACGATTCGTGCAAACCATAAAGCGCATTCACCGGCGCAGTGTGGTGATAAGCCCGCTTACCGCCTTCGCCCCAATAACCCAGAATAAGGTTCATATCCAAAAACCAACTTTGTACCGGATGTTTACGTGCTTTAATGACCGCCACAGCCGCATCGCTAAACGTCACTGGCGACAAGCCCGGTGTACACGACAAACATTTTTGGCTACCGGAATACACCGCATCAGCCTGCCACTCGTCGACCAACAAAGGCACGCCACCCATTGACGTTACCGCGTCGACAATACTTAGCGCATGGTATTTTTTCGCCAAACCGCACAGCGCCTGCGCGTCACTCAGCGCACCGGTAGACGTCTCAGCATGGACAAATGCCAGTACCTTAATATCGCTATGTTCTTTTAATACCGCTTCAACGGCTGCCGGTTCAACCGCCGTTCCCCAAGGAAAATCAACGCGTATTGCGGTGGCACCGCAGCGGGTGACATTCTCAATCATGCGACTGCCAAACACCCCATTTACACACACCAGCACTTTATCGCCGGGTTCAAGCAAATTCACAAAACAAGCTTCCATACCGGCAGAACCCGGCGCAGAAATAGGCAAGGTCAATTCATTGCTGGTCTGAAAAGCGTATTTAAGCAGCGCTTTAGTCTCATCCATCATTCCCACAAACAAAGGATCTAAATGGCCCAGCGTTGGACGACCCAGCGCTTCAAGAATTCGTGGGTGCACATCCGAAGGACCCGGCCCCATCAAAGTACGGCGTGGCGGATGGAAAGAGGAAATTGCCATAATAAAATCTCACAAATCTGCCGCGAAGGCCCAAATAAACGCGGCAATATTAAACAGGGCCAATAAAGTTGACGGTGATTATACCTGAATACACCGCCGTGTTAGAAACTGCACTTAGATCAAATGTTATGCGGTGAACTCAGATAACGGCCGCCATTCCAAATCATCTATAAACGCTCGTAACAAGCGATAATGCTCATACTGAAAATCTTTAGCCTGCTCACACTTTAGTCGTGCATCATCTAGACTGATCGCGGCCTGATCGCCCGATTCGCTCTCTGTGCGCGCTGACAACAGCAACAAACTTTCATCCCAAGTAAAACTGCCGTAATGCCGCCACTCATTAATTAAATGCCATTCACCAAAGCCAGATTCATTCTGCTCATAAACCAATACCGGCTCGGTAAAGGGCCAAGGCGCGTAAAGGTAAGAGGCAAATACCTCCCTCGCCCGAATATTAAACTCAGCCAGCTCGCCCCCACTGAGGGTTGGAACTGAATCGCCAGCGGTATCACACGCACCGCACCCACAGCGTTCACCATCTGCAAGCACACCTAACTGAAACCGGCACAAGTCGGCGTCCTTGGCCAAATCGATAATCCGAGCCTTGGCATGTTTACGATCACGAAATACCGCAACAAGCTCACCCGTCTGGGCAATATTGGACGGCAAACCCGAGCGCAGCCGCAGCTGCGTTACACCGTCATCATTTGTAACAAAACGCACACAGCAGGGTTTACCGATGGCCTTAGCACGGCGCTGCATTTGCGGTTTCTCATGACGTAGAGCAAGGCTCAAGCACAAACCCGCTGACAACTCCCCCGCCAACATCTGCCACTGAACGCTGCACACCCGGCGCGCCAATTTGGTGGCTTTGCTGTCTCCTGCTGTATTCGTAAAATGCCCAAGCACCTGTGCCTGAAGTGACTTAGCACTCCCTAAATACAACAACTCCCCAGCGTCATCCAATAAACGATAAATACCCGGCTGACACGGAATGGCATCCATATCTGCCTGACTAATAGACGGTGGCAGCACTGGCAAACCTAGCAACAAGCCGACCTCAAAGTTAAAGACCGCCTCGCCCTTATCCTGCCGCGCATAATCGAGAAATGCCTTCATCGCGTCCACATCCGCCATGGCACGATGGTGAACCTCAGAATAAAACCCAATGCGATCGCAAATAGCCTCTAAGCCATGCTTGGGCCAATCCGAATATAAAGTTCGGGCCAGTTTGAGCGTGCACAACACCAGAGGAGAATACTGACGCCCATAACGAGCAAAATTTACACGTAAAAATCCCGCATCAAAACGCGCGTTGTGGGCAACTAAAACCGCGCCATCTAAATAACGCCAAAGCGTATCTTGTATTGCAGAGAACGTGGGTTGTCCACGCAACATACTCTGACGAATACCCGTAAGATTCTCAATAAACGGAGGCACGCTGCACTGCGGATCAATAAGCGACTGCCACTGCTGCTCAACACCACCATTAAAATCTAATAAACGGACGGCAACTTCCATGATTTGATCGTGCGCCGCCTGACCGCCGGTGGTTTCAAGATCAACTAGCGCAAAGCGAACGTCATTTAGCATTCAACGCTCCGGCAGGTATGGCTATGTACTCTAAAACGCGACAAACCAAGCATCCAATTTCCAGTCTTCATCGTATCAAAGCGCTATTATGGGTAATCGCCGACATACTAACCAGCATTGAAATAATGAGCCATAGCAAAGTACAGTACGAGTGGCATCGATGATCTACGCTACACAACTAAAATTCATACCATACAACGCCAAACAGAATTCCTAGAAAAATACCGAGTGATCAATATGCTAAAAAATTCGAGCATCCTCCTATTGTGCTTAGCGCTAACGTCAATGACAAACGCTGCCGAAGACGCGTGGGACTGCCCAGAAAACTTAAAGCAAACCCGCCCTACGCTAGAAGCTGGCGATCTAAATTTATGCGACACAGTGAAAAGCGCGAAGGTCGTTCTAGTGGTGAACACTGCCAGCATGTGCGGATTTACACCGCAGTTCGAAGGATTGGAAGCCTTGTATCAAGAATTTAAAAATAAAGGCTTGTTGGTTCTAGGCGTGCCCACCGCTGACTTCGGTGGCCAGGAATACGAGAACGCCGAAAAAACGTCTAAAGTTTGTCATGCCAATTATGGAGTCAGTTTTCCGGTGTTTCATAAATCTTGCATTCTCTGCGACACGCCAGACCCGCTGCTAAAATTAGTTGCCGATACCAGCGGTACCACACCTAAATGGAATTTTTATAAATATGTTTTCGACCCCGCTACGGGTGAGTCTGAGAGTTTCAGCTCTATGACCAAGCCGAACGCTACATCACTGCGCGAGGCCATCACCAAACGTCTCGTCATTAAATAGTACAACGCTCAATATGTTGAAGAATACGCAGCAGATTATTAAATATTATGTGTTACTTGCCGTGTGTTTATTCATGGTATCGGGCTGTTCCGACGGTAGTCTTCTTGAGCAAAATTGGCAGGATTATCTAGCGCGTTTGAGTCGTGTTCTCGACCGAGACGCCGGCAGTATTGCCCACGAGGAAACACTAAAATTTCCGCGCCCGCGCACTATTGCGATGACGTTCGCGACGAGTAATATCGATCTATTAGATTTTTTGCGCATGCGCCGCTGCGCACTGCGCGAAACCATTGCCCAACGGAATAGCATTCTAGGTAGACACGGCGATGCCAGTGCCAAACTCATTTTTGATTTGCGCTTTTTAAATCAAGCCCAAGAATGTATTCAAGCCTTAAACGAAGACAATAATGAGACTCTGGCATTACAGTTAGACGATGCCGTAAAACTTAAAATACAGGAGTTACCCGCTCGCATTTTTTCAGCAGGGATTGCCGGTACGGAGTTTCGCGAATTCTGGCATACGCCAGCAGATTTAAAAGACTATCCCGCTGAAGGAGATGACCCCAGCATCGCCTCCTTGGCACGTTGGCAGCGCTGGCAACATCAATGGTTAAGTGGCAATTGGCAGCACAATGCTGACGAGGTGCTAACAACCTTGGGGGAAATACGGTTAGGCGGTGGCGGATCATTACTTGCCGCCCAGCAGTTGAACACCCGTGAGCTTCAGGCCGCAACAAACATAATCGATCAGCGCGTATCAGGGCGGCCGCTATGCTTAAAGCCATCACCCACTCAGGCAGCAGAACAATTTCGCAATGTATTAAGCAGCCGATTTATTAGTAGTATACAAGTCCAAGCCAGCGCAATTAACCAACATCAATACGCGCTATTAAGTCCGATTAAACTTATAGAAAGCGAGTTATTTGCGGCCATGACCGCGCATAAAATTATTATTCCAGCAGATTACTTAAGCTGGCTTGAACAGCGTGACAATATACTTAGCAATGCTATTCAGGCACAGCGCCACCACGTTGAGCGTGCGGGCGCGCTATTGAGCCAGTGTGGTTTATCACCCGGAGACTGAGCAATTACCAGCGTGTTCGATAACTAGCGCCGGCGTTGCTCCATTCGGCGTAAAAAGACTTCCATCACCGAGTCGTACAGCCCATCACCGAGAAACAGATCTTCTACGCCCGAATCTATACTGGGATTATCATTCACTTCAATGACCACCACGCGATTTTCTGACTGTTTAACGTCTACCCCGTAAAAGCCATCGCCAATCAATTTACAGGCCTTTACCGCAACATCTAGCACCTTCTTAGGCGCCTCGTAGGTTGGCATGGTGTCGAAGCCGCCGGACTGGCTTTTACTGCTGCTGTGTTTATAAATTTGCCAGTGATTGCGTACCATATAGTAACGACAGGCAAACAGCGGTTTGCCGTCTAGCACACCAATTCGCCAGTCGTAATCGGTGTACATAAATTCCTGCGCTAGCAACAAAGCGGATTTATCAAGCAAGCGCTGGCTTTCAGCTACAAGGCTATCCCAATCTTCAACCTTAACCACGCCTCGGGAAAAAGCGCCATCTGGCACTTTAAGCACTATCGGATAATTTAAAGTATCGGCAATACGCTGTAGCTCTTCCGGATTATCTCGACGTAAAAACTCCGTGCGCGGCGTAGGTACTTTATGGCTACTCAACAAATCCGCTAAATAAATTTTATTCGTACAACGCAAAATAGAGGTCGGATCATCCATTACCACCAAGCCTTCCGCAGCAGCCTTTTTGGCAAAACGATAGGTGTGATGATCTACCGAGGTCGTTTCGCGAATAAATAAGCCGTCGTATTCCGGAAGCCGCAAATAGTCCTTTTTAGTAATTAGCTCGGCTGAAATACCCAAATGCGCCGCGGCCTTGGTAAATTTGCGCAGTGCTCCTTTGTCGCTCGGCGGCAACTTTTCTTCGGGATCAACCAAGATAGCTAAATCGTAGCGGAAGCTCTTTCTAGCTTTAGGCTTGCGCCACATTTTGCTACTAAAACGCTCGAAGGTTGACGCAAATGCCTCTTGCTCACCGCCCGGCTTCAAAGATTTAAGCGAAATCATTTGCAACTTTTTAATCTGCCAACGATGTTTATATTCTAAGGAAATTTCGATAAGCGGCGATGGGAAGCGCTCAAAAACCGCCTTGGCAATGGCCACGTATTCCGGTGCTAAACATTCACCAAACCAACTTCTAACACTGACTACCTCACCTGCTTTAGCGGTAGGTAATTTGGCCAATAATGGTTCTACGCCTTCGAGCAAAATATCTGACAAGGATTTACGCGCCAGCTCACTTAAGGTGCTGACCGAAGGCAAGACATTATGGCTGCGCGCCTCGGCGAGTAGCGAGCAGTAGTAACCAGTACCCAAATATCGATAGCTTCGGCATAAATTAATAACCCGCACGCGCTCGCCGCTGCTCTGAGTCACGCGTTCAAGATAGTCGTCAAAGGTGATCACATCCTGGCTGGGATAATACGGTGACCAGTCTTTAAGGTCGTCAACCACAACAAAAAACCGCGACATTTGCCAAATCCTAGTAGGCGAAACAATGACCGGCATTCTGCGGCCAATTTATACCATTAACAATATACGGATGATGATTGTATCCAGTAAATATTGCGCAGTATCATCCACTCTTTAGCGGGGGTATTAAGGCCATGAATTTAAGCATAGTCAGACACAAGGGCAATGCCGTTGCACAGCACGTTGTAATTGCTACTCAGCCCTGCGACACCGTTTGATGCCCCTTATACGCACAGCCGCCAAAGATGATCTTGATGCCTTAGAAGCAATAGAGAAGCGCTGTTTTAGTGGCGACAAGCTGTCGCGCCGCAGCTTTAAAAGCCTAATCAAACCGGGCGCACACTCAACATCCATTATTTTGAGTAACGGCGTAGCCAGTGGATATAGCATCGTTCTATTTCGCACTGGCACCAGCTTGGCTAGACTGTACTCCATTGCGCTGGACCCTGATTTTCGTGGCCAAGGGCTCGCTCAGCAATTACTTATGCATGCTGAAACCCAAGCCCGCGACCGCGACTGCCTGTTTATGCGCTTAGAGGTTCGGGTTGATAATCCTGTAGCTATCGCGCTATATGAAAAACTCGGCTATGTCGCCTTTGATCGTATTGACGACTACTACGAAGACGGTTGCACTGCCCTGCGCTTTGAAAAACCCCTGCAAGCAGAAATCGGTTCGGTGATTACTGAGCCCCCCGTCTATTATCGGCAAACCACCGAGTTTACCTGTGGGCCGGCGGCGCTGATGATGGCTATGCGCAATATCGATTCAAATTACCCGATTAGCCGCCGTGAAGAACTGCAAATATGGCGGGAAGCCACCACCATATTTATGACCACCGGCCACGGTGGCAGCTCACCCCACGGCTTAGCGCTGGCCGCTTTAAAACGTGGCTTTGAAGCACGTTTATACATTAATCGCAGCGGCACGCCATTTATCGACAGTGTTCGCAGCGAGGAAAAGCGTGAAGTCATTGAGTTAGTGCACCAAGACTTTAGCGAGCAGCTTCAACATTACCCTGGCAGCCATGAAATTAACGCCTTGGGACCTGGGCAATTTCGTGAGATTCTGGATCGCCACGACCATGTTATTGCGCTGATTAGTACCTGGGCATTAAACCGTAACCGCGCACCACACTGGGTATATGTCAGCAAGTCCGATGCGCAGTTCGTGTATATTAGCGATCCTGACACCAACGACAGCCGCTGGCAGAGTGAAACTGACTTTATGCATGTACCTATCAGCATTAATGCCTTCACTACCATGGCTAGCTTTGGGCGTAACCGGCTCCGCTGCCTGCTCGCCATTCACCCTAAAAATTCGGAGTAAACCGCTGCGCATGAGCACGCAATTAGATCGTCAATATCAAGAATCACTGAAGCAACTTTCTGAGTCACTAATTGCCATCCAAAAGCCGATTCTGATTCTTGATGCTATTAAATGGCCACAGTCTATTGAACAACAATTTTTTCAAGACAAGGCTGCTAAATTGCCCGCCATTGACCGCGACTATTATCTGCGCAATCCGCTAAATTTTGATCCCGTAACAAAGGCCACCGAACTCACCGACTTGCACAAACAAGTGCAGCAGCGTTTAGGCAAAAATGACCCGTTGGGCAATATACTTGCAGAAACCATCGAGCAATACCTTACCGTGATCCGGCTGGTTGAAAACCGTGGCAAGCCCGAATTTTTAAGTGCCAGCCGAGAACTCTACGGCTCTGCACGCGACCATTTACGGGGCGACAAACTAACTCTGATCGAAATGGGCCAGCGCCTTTGCCATATCTTCTCCCTACCGGCGGCCAAACATTTAGCGGCGGCCTACCCCAAAAATATCAGCGCCGAAACCGCGGTGGAAAAACTGCAGCAAAGCTTGGCGCCGTATTTTGGGGAAAGCGCATTTACGGTAAGGGAAACCGACGGTATTGTCTCTGACGCCTCAGCGGGGGGAGACTGCATTAAGGTTAACACCCACTCCTCGTTTTCTAGTCTCGATTTACAAGTATTAGAAGTTCACGAGGGCTGGGTACACGTTGGCACCACTTTGAATGGTCGCAATCAGCCTTGGGCAACGTGGCTAAGTGTGGGTTCACCTAGAATTACTGCGCTACAAGAAGGCTTGGCGGTGCTGATAGAAACCCTAACATTTAGCTCCTTTCCAGATCGCGCCAGACGGATAAGCGACCGCGTCGTCGCCATCGACATGGCAGAAAACGGCGCGGATTTTCTAGAGGTCTACCGTCATTTTGTCGCCCAGGGTTTGAGCAATCACGACAGTTATAAAATTTCCCAACGGGTTTTTCGCGGCGGCATGGTAGAAGGTGGAAGCTGTTTCACCAAAGACCTTTCCTACGTCAAAGGTTTTGTCGAAACCGTCAACTTTATTCGCAGCGCCATTCTGTCTAACAAGCCCGAAATTCTACCTATGCTGTTTGTGGGTAAAGTCGCACTAGACGATATTCCGGTGCTTCATCAATACCAGCAGGCCGGACTCATAGAGGCGCCGCGTTACTTGCCGCCCATGTTCCGCGACCTAAATGGTTTGTATGTGTGGTTTGGATTTTCTAGCGGTATGTCGCTATTAGATTTAGAGCGTGTGCAGGCGCACTTTAAACGCTTATTCGATCAAAACATTAACATGAGCAAAACCCAAGAATAAATAAGGCGGCCTAGGCCGCCTGTCTTTGCCACCAAACTGGGGCATCTATCTACATTTTAGTGCGAAAACGCAAATTTACCTTTCTCTACCACGCACTAATTTGCTGCAAAAAACGCGACTATTAACTACCTACTCGTTCAGTAGTTTGATTGCCTTTATAAGAGCTGGTGGTTTGCCCAGGATAAATAGGCGACTCAGTCGTCACGTACTCATCTACCGCGGGTTTAACTACAATCTTGCCATTTGCGTCTTTGTGTACACTGCAATGGTAGGTATAGGTTCCTGGGTTATCAAACTGCAGGCTATAGGTATCACCCTTCCAGCCCTTAGTCCAAATGCGCGAGCCCTCCATGCCATCAAAGGTGATGTCATGGGAAATCTCATCGTAATTGGTCCACGTTACTTGAGAGCCGACCGGAATCACTAACTCCGAGGGAACCGCATGAAAGGTAGAGATATAGATATTGCTAGGTTTAGGCTCAGAAAGTACTAAAGTGCCTACCATTTTCAACTCTACTCGGCGGTTCGTTGCTCGCCCCTGCGACGTCGCGTTATCGGCCAAAGGTTCAGTTAAACCAAAGCCTTGCGACACTAACTGGTCGGGGTTTACACCCGCAGATACCAGATAATAGCGTACTGATTGCGCTCGGTTTTGTGACAGGTTCATATTGTAATCGGCAGCGCCAATTGAGTCAGTATGGCCTTGTACCGCGACTTTAATAGTTGGGTTTTCTTTTAACTCTCTGCTGACTTGATCAAGAAAATCAAATGATATTTCTTTAATCCGTGCAGAGTCGGTATCAAAATACACTTCACGCAAAATTAAAGTATCACCAGACTCACAGCCATCAAGTTCCAGCGCAGAGTCAGCGGTTGGCGCCTGACACACACCACTTCCGGCAAAGCTAAATGGCACCAGTGCCAACATCCCTACCGCTACCATAAAACCATATTTTGTCTTCTTCATATGACCCCCGTCATGTGGCGCAGACGCAAATTAACAAGTAAAGATAGTTAACCTGATCGACCTAACGCACTAAAAAGCGTAACCGTCCGGCAAACCCACCTTCCCATCCTATTTAAAGATAGTAGCCTTGGTGTCCACCTAATACTAAGTGGACACCAGTTATGGATACTCAAGGATTACTTCCCGCGCCAGCCAAACCACCGCGCCGCCGACATTCG
>JAGPVP010000098.1 GCA_018066965.1 Zhongshania sp.
TTGCGACGTACGCGTTCTATCTCAAGCCCAGGTATGCCTATAATCCTTACTGCGTGGGACATCGGTATTCTCCATCAAACTGTTTCTTCGCAAATTCAGTTTAATGAATGCCGATGTCCCCCGTTAATGATGAAGAGCCGGGCTTCGGGTTTTGCGCACAGTAATTGGGCAACTTTAGAATGAGCTGCCATACTATCAGTGTGAATAACGCTATGGCCCCTTTTTTGGAGTGATGAATCTGTGCCGAATATTTCTCTGCGCCAACGCCATAATAAAAACCCTGACGAGCTTCGCGAGTTAATCAAGCAAATGGCAGCAACGCTGGAAGAGCGTTATCAGTTGAGTTCGCGCTGGCTGAATAACGACGAAGTTGAGGTGACGCGTTCTGGGATTAAGGGACGAATTACCTTGGGGGCGGCCGAGGTAAAGGTTGATATTAAATTAGGCCTAATGATGGCCGCATTTAAGTCGACAATTGAAAGCGAAATATCACGCTCAATGGCAAAAAAGCTAGCCTAATAAAATTGTGTAACAAATCGCGATGTTGCGGAATTATTTGAATAGAAAGAGGCTCTAACGGTCACAGTTAATGACTATTGGAGTCTGAGTAAGATATGACTAATCAGCTACGGTCAGTTCGTACATCACGCTACATTTTGCTTAAAGCTTTTGTTTTTTGTTTTTTAGCCACCCTTGCGCAAGGTAGTTTGGCGCTTTTCCCTCAGCAGGATGGAGACGGGCGTGAGCTCCCTAGTCTTGCGCCCATGCTGAAAACCGTCAATCCTGCGGTTGTTAATATCTCGACGTTCACCACTCGCACTGTTCGCCAGAACCCCTTACTCAATGATCCTTTTTTTCGGCGCTTTTTTAATGTCCCTGAGCAGCAAATGCAGCAGCCGCAACAGCAGCGTCGCACCCAAAGCGCGGGATCAGGTGTCATTATTGACGCCAAAAATGGCATTGTGTTGACCAATCACCACGTGGTAAATGGCGCCGATGAAATTACCGTGGGTATGGAGGATGGTAGGAACTTTACTGCCACCTTGGTCGGCTCTGACCCCGATGTAGATATTGCGGTGTTAAAAATCGATGCTAAGAATTTACATAGCGTAAAGCTGGCAGATTCTGAAAAGTTAGAAGTGGGCGATTACGTTGTCGCTATCGGTAACCCCTTTGGCTTGGGCCAAACCGTAACGACCGGCATAGTGAGCGCGCTGGGCCGCACCGGCTTAGGTATTGAAGGTTATGAAAACTTTATACAAACCGATGCATCGATCAATCCAGGTAACTCTGGTGGTGCTTTGGTGAATCTGCGTGGCGAGCTGGTTGGGGTGAATACTGCTATTTTGGCGCCCTCTGGTGGTAATGTTGGGATTGGTTTTGCCATCCCCATCAATATGGCCAAGGCCAGTATTGACCAGATTCTTGAGCACGGTGAAGTACGCCGTGGCCAACTTGGTATTGTTATTCAAGACCTAACCTCAGAATTGGCTGATGCGTTTAATGTGGGCAAACATCAGCGTGGGGCGGTAATTGCCGAGGTACAAACCGATTCTGCTGCTGAAAAAGCCGGCTTAAAGGTGGGTGATGTGGTTGTTGAGCTAGATGGTAAAGACATTCTAAGCTCGGCACAGCTGCGAAATGCGGTTGGTCTAAAACGTGTTGGTGACCGTATTGTTGTTACGGTATTGCGAGAAGGTAAGCGCAAAGAATTTAAGGCAGAGCTTACTGCTACAGCCGCTAGCGCCGTCGTGGTGGCAAGCGACAACGTGAATAGTGAAGTGCTGAAGGGCGTCACGTTGCGAGATGCCGATCAAGGCCAGGGTGTATTGGTGACTGAGGTGAAAAATGACGCCGAGGCCGCGGGAAAGTTAATACAGGGTGATTTAATTGTGTCCGTTAATCAGCGTCGCGTTGCTGATGTGAAACAGTTTAGTGACGTATTAGAGGCCAGTAAGGGGCGTTTGTTACTTCGCGTATTGCGTGGTCAAATGGCGCTGTGGATAGTGTTGCAGCCTTAGCAAGCGTAAGCGTTTAAGGCAGTGTTTTTAGGTGCTTAGGAGACGGTAATGAAAAAGATAATATTGGCTGTGGTCGTGGCTTTATTAACAGCTTGTGCAGGTGTGCCGGTCTCCACAGACTATTCGCAGGATTTCGACTTCAGCAATGTGTCGAGTTACGCGTGGTTGTTACCGGTGAAAAATAAAAATGCTGAGGTAGACAATGATCTGGTTCGGCAGCGCATTGTCGACGCGGTCGATGCTCAGTTTACGGCTAAAGGCTTGTCGCAAGTGGCTGATGCCAGTAAAGCCTCAGTGCTAGTGAGTTATCAGCTGGGGCAAGAAGACAAAATAACCATCGATAATTTCGGCTCGTGGTATACCCATTTCGGTTACTACCCTTGCTACCACTGTGGCTACCGGCCTGGTTACGGCTATTTCGGCCGCAGTCATTTTTACGATGACGATATTTGGGTTCGTAACTATAAAGAAAGCACTCTAATGATTGACGTTATTGATCCGAAAACTAAAAAATTGCTGTGGCGGGGAATGACCAAGCGGGTGATTCCAACGCTAAAAACACCAGAAGAGCGTCGCTTGTATGTATTGGAAACCGTGTCGGCCATTTTGGCTAAGTTTCCGCCGGGTTCCGCCGTGGCTCATTGATATTATTCGACATTTTCAGAGATTTCAGTGGTGGGCAGCTTGCATGTGGTAAGTCTTTCGCCGACAATAGCGCCCGCGTTACGGCAGTGCTGTAACGTGTCTTCTGCGGTGGTCCTTCCGGTCCCCTCGCAACGATAAATAGCAAACCCCGCCAGGCCCGGAAGGGAGCAACGGTAGCTATCGACTCGTGTGCCGGGGTGTGGCTGGTTGGGCCGCCACCAAGCCTTGATCGATCTTTTCTCTCGCTGTTAATTTTCCTGCTGTTTCATTGGTTTATGTCCTTGCTGGGCTGGTGTATCCTTGCCGCTTGCATGTCAGGAATTGTTCAATGAGCTATCAGGTGTTGGCGCGGAAATGGCGCCCGAAAACCTTCCGTGAAATGGCCGGTCAGAATCATGTGTTGAAGGCATTAGTTAATGCCCTTGATCATGACCGTCTTCATCATGCCTATTTGTTTACAGGCACCCGCGGTGTGGGTAAAACCACTATCGCCCGTATTTTAGCTAAATGTTTAAATTGCGAGGTAGGCGTTAGCTCCGAGCCCTGTGGGCAGTGTAATGCCTGTGTTGCGATTAATGAGGGCCGCTTTGTAGACTTACTCGAAGTGGATGCTGCATCGCGCACCAAGGTAGAAGATACCCGCGAAATACTAGACAACGTGCAGTACACACCAAGCCAAGGCCGCTATAAGGTGTACCTCATCGATGAGGTACACATGCTCAGCAGTAGCAGTTTTAATGCGCTGTTGAAAACCTTGGAAGAGCCGCCAGCCCATGTCAAATTTTTGCTGGCAACCACCGATCCGCAGAAGTTACCGGCGACGATCTTGTCCCGCTGCTTACAATTTAATTTAAAAAACCTGACACCTGAGCGCATTGTCGATTATTTGAAGACCGTACTTGAGCACGAGATGGTGCAGTACGATGAGTCGTCGTTGTGGCTGCTGGGGCGTGCTGCTGATGGCAGTATGCGCGACGCGCTGAGTTTGACGGATCAGGCGATTGCCTTTGGATCCGGCAAATTGGGCGAAGCAGATGTGCGTCAAATGCTGGGTACCATTGACCATAATTCGGTCTATCGCTTAATAGAGGCTTTGGCGGGTAGTGACGGCGCAGCGTTATTGGCCGTAGTGGCAGACCTTGCAGAGATGGGTGCCGATTTCCCAGGTGTTATCAGTGAATTACTGGTTGTTATGCATCGTTTGGCGGTGGCGCAAACAGTGCCTGATGGCTTGGATAATAGCCTTGGCGACCGCGCCAAAATCATCGACTTAGCAAGTAAGCTTGCAGCAGAAGACGTGCAGTTTTATTACCAAATAGCACTGGCGGGGCGGCGCGATATGGGCTTTGCCCCCGATCCGCGTGCGGGCCTTGAAATGCTATTACTGAGAATGTTGGCGTTTAAACCCCAAGGCGTTATTGATGGGCCCCGACAGACTTTAGCTAGGCCGGTTGCTGCAGTGGCGGAGGCCGCTGCTCCAGTAAAAAAGCCGCAGACGCTTGATGCGGCAGCAGATGCGCCATCAAATATTGTTGATGATGTCGTGGTATCTACCGCTAAATCTTACGATGATGTGACGGCCGCCGCTGCGGTACCTAGCCGTGAAGACGTAAGTACGCCTGTTGAAAGTCCTAAGTCGTCATCAAATGCAATGCTCAATGTGCAAGAAAACACGGTCGCGATAGCTGAGCGGGAACTTGCTGTTAAACAGGTCGCCGCGCCGCCACCTAAGGTGGTTACACCACCGGTGGTCGAGACAGTTCATGTAGCCGCTGAAAAAGTAGATCCAGTCGAAAAGCCAGTGGCGGTCAGTGAATTGCCACAGCCGCCGGTGGCGTCAAAGCCAGTGTTTACGCATGAGAAAATTCCGTTTACGTCATTAAATAACGCGGTTTGGCGCGAGCAATTTGATGCATTTCAGTTGCCCGGTATGCTGGGAAGTGTGGCGGGGCATTGTCAAATTGCAGCCTTAACAGCAAGCAGTGTGGCGTTTAATATTGATGCCGCAAACGCCGCATTACTGAATGATCGCCATGTCGAACGCTTGGGCGAATTGCTGTCTGAGTATTTTGGGGCGCCACTTGCTATCACCGTTAATATCGGTGACGTTGCCTATGAAACGCCGGCGGCGTTTAAGCAGCGGTGCCTAGATGAGCGTTTAGTTGTTGCGAAACACGCCTTGCGAACCGATGTCTTGGTGAATCGTATCATTGAAGAATTTGATGGTGTGCTAGATGAAGAGTCAGTGCGCCTTGTTGATTAGTGAGATAAAGACATGAAACCAGATTTGAATGAGTTAATGAAAAAAGCTGCTGAAATGCAGGAAAATATGAAAAAGGCACAAGACGAACTCGCCAATGTTGAGGTACACGGTGAGTCAGGTGCTGGCTTAGTAAAGGTTACTATGACTGGGCGGCACGATGTGCGGCGGGTTGTGATTGATCCCAGTTTGATGTCTGAAGACAAAGAAATGCTAGAAGACCTGCTCGCTGCGGCGGTAAATGATGCCGTTCGCAAGGTCGAAAAAAATAACCAAGATAAAATGGGCAGTATGATGTCTGGGCTGGGCATGCCCTCTGGCTTCAAGATGCCTTTCTGATTATGAGTTATAGCCCACTGATAGATGATTTGATTGACGCCTTGCGCTGTTTGCCAGGCGTAGGGGCAAAATCGGCCCAGCGTATGACGTTTCAATTATTAGAGCGCAATCGTCCCGGTGCTGCACGTTTGGCCGCAGCCTTGAGCAAGGCTGCCGAGCATGTGGGGCATTGCAATAGTTGCCGTACTCTAACTGAAAATGAGCAGTGCTTTATTTGCGCTGATCAGCGCCGCGACAAACAAACTATTTGTGTGGTTGAATCGCCGGCGGATGTGGTCGCTTTTGAGCAGAGCGGTGACTACAAGGGGCTGTATTTTGTGCTGATGGGACATTTGTCACCGATTGACGGCATTGGCCCCGCAGAAATTGGCATAGATCGTTTGTTGCAGCGAAGTGCTGAATTAGCGATTAGTGAACTGATTTTGGCGACCAACCCAACCGTCGAAGGTGAAGCGACGGCTTACTATATTACCGAGCAAATGCGCAGCCGTGGTATTGCTGTGAGCCGTATCGCTCACGGGGTGCCGCTGGGCGGTGAGCTCGAATACGTGGACAGCGGCACGCTGGCACATGCACTGAAAGGACGCCGTCCCATTGACTGATCCCGTTGAATCCCGCGTTTACATCGATACTGATGCTGGGCTATTAGCTGCCTGCAAAAAATGGGCGACCGCGCCATTTTTAGCGATCGATACCGAGTTTATTCGCACCGATACGTTTTATCCCATTGCGGGTTTATTGCAGGTTGGGGCGAATGACGAACTGTATTTAATCGATCCCCTGCCGATAAGTGATTGGTCGGCGTTCACTGACTTGCTGCGGCGCAGCGATTTACCAAAGGTGATTCACTCCTGCAGCGAGGATTTGGAAGTATTTCAAGTCTTGTTTCAGTGTGTGCCACAGCCCTTGCTAGATACCCAAATAGGCGCGGCATTAGCTGGTATGGGTGGCGGTTTGAGCTACCAGCGGCTGGTGATGGATTGCCTAGGCATTCATGTTGAAAAGGGCGAAACCCGTTCTGACTGGTTGCGTCGGCCATTGAGCGAAAGTCAATGTGTGTATGCCGCGTTGGATGTGCTTTTTCTGCAGCGAATTTACCCGATATTGTGTAAACGCTTGGACGAAAAGGGCGCGTTGGCGTGGTGGCATGAAGACTGTGCGGCGATTACTGCGCAGGCAGAAAAGCCCTTAGTGATGAGCGAGTATTATCAGCGAATTAAATCACTGTGGAAGCTGAGCCCCCGGCAGCAATATATTCTGCAAATATTGTGCGCGTGGCGAGAAACCGAAGCCCGAAGCCGAAATATACCCCGTGGCCGAGTGCTGAAAGATGCTGCCTGCTTTGAGATCGCGCGGCAAAGCCCGTCAGACAATAATCAATTGGGCCGCATTAAAGAAATTTCTCCGGGCAGCGTGCGTCGCTATGGAGAAACGATCGCGGAGCTAGTTGCTGAAGGGCGTGCAGCGGATGACGGCGTGTTACCGCCGCCAGCGGCTAAGCCACTCACGCCCAGCCAAACCCAGTTGTATAAACTTATGAAAGCCTTGGCCGAGCGGGTGGCAGATGAGATTGGTGTTGCCTCTGACGTGCTGGTGAGAAAACGCGACATAGAAGAAATAATCCGCACAGGTAGTTTGCCTACCGCATTAAATACGTGGCGTAAACCATTGATTGGCGTTGCATTATTGGAATTTTTTGAGAAAAAACAATGAAACGTATTTGTGCGGTATATCGTAGCTCGCGTACTGATGGCATGTATTTATACGTGGATCATAAAGAGGACTTATCTCGCGTTCCTGACGACTTGCTCGCACGCTTTGGCAAGCCCGCACGCGCAATGACCCTGGTTCTGCACTCTGAGCGGAAATTAGTTCGTGCGGATGTTGCCAAGGTGATGGAAGAAATCGCCGATAAGGGCTTTTACCTCCAGATGCCACCACAACCAGAGCGCTTGAATCCTCGGGTTGTGCCCGAAAAAGACGACTGATAAAGGTTATGGCTGACATTGTTAGGCGCCCATTTTGGGAAACAAAGACCTTAGCTGAAATGTCCCAGGCGGAGTGGGAATCAGTTTGCGATGGCTGTGGTAAGTGCTGCCTGCACAAGTTGGAAGATCACGACAGCGGCGAGGTGTTTTACACTGATGTCGCTTGCCGTTTATTGGATACCACGCAATGTCGCTGCAGTGACTACAGCGCACGCCGGAAGCTGGTGCCCGATTGTATTTCTTTAAGGCATAGCGATCCTGCTGATCTGCACTGGTTGCCGGCAAGCTGCGGATATCGAGTATTGGCCGAGGGACGCATATTAGAAGACTGGCATCCTTTAATCTCTGGGGATGCGAATAGTGTCCACGATGCGGGAATATCTATTCGCGGTCGCTGCACGAGTGAAAACGACGTCAAAGATATTGACTACGAAGATCGTATTATTTATTGGGTGGAGTAGGGCTAGATATGATTGACCTCAGTGATTATAAGCTTGCGTGGCAGGTATATCTTAGCGTTGGTCTGGTTGCGGCCGTGATTTGGTGCATGTTGCTGCGCCGCCTGTCGGTGCCAATGGTGAAATATTGGCTGATGACCGCCGGCGTGGTGTTCCTGTTTTTGCCCGCTCGTCACCCCGACATGGCTGATTTGTGGGTGCCATCGGCGGGCGCAGCGGTGTTGGCCATTTTGACCGACGGTGTTGCAGCCGCGGTACCCATGTTGGTGACCATTGCAGCGGCACAGATATTGGCGCTAGTGGTGGGCATACTGCTCGCGTATGCCTTTGCCGGCGGTAGCGGCGGTCCTAAGGAAGCGGGGCCGAAGACGAATACCACCAGCACTCGCACAGAACCTGATATTGGCTTGGATTGAGGCGGCGGCCAACATTATCTGACATCGTGCTTGATTGCTTTTAAATCGCCATAGATTCGCTATACTTTGTCTGCAATTTGCAACAATGCCACAAAACAAGGATAAGCCCGCTAGTAGTGCAGAGGATGGCATAAGGGCGGGTTAGCGTACTAAAAGCGTTTTTAGGGATGTTGATGGATCTGGAATTGGTAAGCGTAGATGGTGGTGATTCGCATGTGATCACAGCGTCATCGGTACTCATTGGCCGAGATGCTGCTAATGACATCACTATCGTAAAAGATCTATTGTCTCGGCGTCACGCCAAGCTCAGCTTCATTGGTGACGAATGGCTACTGGAAGATCTTAACTCCACCAATGGCACTTCAGTTAATAATCGTCCAATAAGCCGTCCGACCAAGGTTAAAGCTGGCGACGTTATTAAATTTGGTGAAACGGCATATTATCTAAAAAGCAGCGCTGAAGAAGGGCGAACGATCGTCGCTTCGCGCCTGCCGCAAAAAGAATCGTCTGCGGGTGGGTCGGTGGTGATTGATGAAGAACCCGATGGCGACCTGACTTCTTTTCAACAGTCCTACCAACTACCTTCTGGTTGGACGAATGTTTCTCAGCAAAACCCTGCTTATACCAAAGACGCCGTAGATCAGCTTATAAAACGGACTATTATCTCTAAGCAGCTGAACCCCGACGTGGTGTTGGTGTTTTATGTTAATGAAGCACGGCCACTTGTTTACGGTATTTCTGCTAAAAAGAATGAGGCTTTCTGGACTATCGGCAGGGGGCAGGATGTCAAAATTCGCGTTGATGATCCCAGTATTTCATCCCAGCACGCTCGACTGATTTACAAGGCGGGCGAATGGAGCTTGGAAGATGCTGGCTCCACCAATGGCTTACGTATAGACGACGAGGCCTGCGCCAAAGTGGTATTGCAAGATCAGCTGTTAGTCACGCTTGGTCGTGTCGACATGGTATTTCGGAAGTTGCAGCAACAATAATAAATAGTGGTAAAACTAGGCTGACACTTGCAAGAGTTTAGGGCTAGTGAGTGACGGATTCACAATCTACGGAATAGCGTAAGCAGCGGAGGCAGTCATGGCGAGTCAGAAGGGCAGTTATCATCGTTGGTGGTTTGCTAGTTCAGCGGCGTTGGCATTTGTGGTGCTAGCGGCCTGTTCTAACACGCCGGAAAATCAGGTGAGTGCTACCCCAGCTAGCGCAGAAGATGTTATTGCGGGTTTGCAAATAGTCGATTGCTTGCTTCCCGGCCAGCTTCGCAAACTGGGCAATATGTCGTATATGTCGCCGCGACGTCCTGTTAAAACCACCGCGGCAGATTGTCGAATTCGCGGTGGTGAATACGTCTCCTATGATCGCGCCGATTACAAAACAGCGTTAAAGGTATGGCTGCCCTCGGCTGAACAGGGTGATGCTGAGGCGCAACTTGCGGTAGGTGAAATTTTTGAAAAAGGCCTTGGTACCGATCCGAATTATGAGGTGGCAGTATTTTGGTATCAAAAAGCGGCTGACCAAGGTAATAAAAGTGCCTTGTTTAATTTGGGCACGCTTTATGAACAAGGTTTGGGAGTAGAGAAAGATCGCCTGCAAGCGATAAATTATTATCGGCAGGCTTGGGGCATGCCGGAAGACAGCTTAATTTATCAAGAAACTGCTCAGCGCGAGCAGCAGGGTTTGCGCGCAGAGTTGGCTAATCAACTTAAAGCTAAAGACCAGCAATTGGCCTTGTTAGATCGGCAGATGGTCTCGCTCAAAAAACAATTGAGCAGTGCTAAGGCACAAACTGCTGCTGCGGACAGCCCCGCCACAGAATTGGCGACTTTACAGCAGCTACTCAAATCGGTGCACGATGATCGTGCCAGTGTTGAACGTAAGCTTTCCACTATTCCCAAATTGCGCACGCCTGCACTGTCTATGCCTGCATCGACGCCTATTGCTGGTGATGATGGCATTAAAGTGGGGGACATGGACTTTGGTCGCTATTACGCCCTGGTCATCGGCAACCGCGATTACACGGTACTCGAAGATTTAGAAACCCCGCTGAATGACGCTAAAGAAATTGGTGACATTCTAGAAAAGCAATATGGCTTTCAGGTGCAGCTGTTACTGAACTCAGATCGCTTGACGGTAATGCAGGCGATCAATGAGTTACACAGTGTGTTAACCGAAAACGATAATTTACTTATTTACTATGCGGGTCACGGCAGCATGGTCAATATCGGCGAGCGCGATACCGGTTACTGGCTACCTATTAATGCAGATCCGCCACCGAATGATGCTTTTTGGGTGTCCAATGAGTTTGTTAGTAATCATTTAGGGCGGCTTCAAGCTAAGCGGATTCTAGTGATAGCCGATTCCTGTTATGGCGGCTTATTGTCGTCAGCACCCGGCCAGTTGTTTTTGGGGCAGGGGCGAGAGTCAGATAATCCTGAATATATTAAATATAAATTGCCACGGCGCTCGCGTTTACTGATGTCGTCCGGTGGCGATAAACCCGTTATTGATGAAGGCGGCGACGGACATTCGGTGTTTGCGCGAGAGTTGATTAATACTTTGCGTTCAAATACAGGGGTGTTAACGGCACCTGATTTATACGCTCAAATACGTGAGCCAGTGAAGCGTCAGGCGGGGTTAAATAACTTTGTTCAGGAGCCCGTTTATAAAATAATAAAAGGTGCGGGGCATGAGGTCGGTGACTTTTTCTTTGTGCCTAAAACAAAAGTGAATTAAATGCACTGTGGTATTCAGAATTGTTACCGCAGTACGTATCCATATTTTACCTAAGAGATATTTAGAGAGAGCAGACGCCGTGAAAAAACTATCAATAAATAAAGCAGTGTCTACTGCGCTATTCATTAGTTGTGGAATGGCCTTACTTCCACAGGGGGCGATGGCTGCAGTGGAGTGTAATAGCAAGGTCTCGTCGCCGAGCGATGGTGACCCAGGCGACTACCAGCCGCCAACGGGTGCTACGGGAAACGGCGAATTTAGTAGCTCTGCGGCGTATGCGGGAATTCCCAGAGCCAGTGAATCAACAAATGGGGAAACTCTCTACGATGGTGAAACGCCTTATTTTGAAGAAACGGCACCCGGGCGAGAAACCGAGGGTAGCGATACCTGCGGCGCGCCAGTAAGTGAATCTGCTGGCACTCAAGCGCAAGAAGTTGCCATGTCTATTGGCACCAAGATTCTTAGTCAGCGTGCTGCCAATAAGCGAGGTAATGGCAAAAAGACGGCATTCGATTATCGTGCCCTTGGTGGCGCTGCTGGCGCTGACGGCTCAGATAATACCTTGCTTGATGGCAGTCGTTTCTCATTATTTAGTTTTGCTGATTACTCTAAGCGCGATAGACATGCGACCTCACGCAGTGGCGGTTACGAGCAGGAGGTAAATTCTTTTACTTTAGGTTTCGATTATCGCGTAGACGACACCACGTTTTTTGGTATGTCGGTAAGTGGTTCCGATGGTGAGAGCGATTTAGATACCCTTAACGGGGGGAGTGATGTGTCGTCTACCACCTTGGGTGTTCACGGTGCAAAATACTGGGGCGATAGTTTTATTGCCGGATTTCTCGCCTATGGTGCACTAGATATTGATGTCGACAGAACGACGACCGTAGATAGCTTTAATGCCTCTACCGATGGTAGCTATTGGTATGGCGATATCTCTGTTGGTTTTGAAGAAAATTACGGTGGATTGCGAGTTACGCCGCAGGCACGCGTTTTATTTTTGTCGGGTAATATTGATGGCTATCGAGAAACTTCGGCATCTGGTGCCGGTATTATTCGCAGTATTAATGGTCAAGATATCGACTCGACGGTACTGACCTTATCGGTACAGGCGGATTACCCAGTGTTACTTAATTGGGGTGTGTTATTGCCGTCGCTGCGGCTTGAGCTAATTTCTGATGGCGGTGATGGTTACAAATCAAACGGTCAGAACTTAAATGACTCAGATAAAAGTGCCATTGGCAGTTTTGCCGATCAAGCCGATGACCCCGACTCCAGCACAGTCGCGGTATCTTGGGGAACATCTGCGCAACTTAAAGGTGGCTTAGCCCTCTACGCAGTTTATGAGCGTTTGTTCTACCACGACTATTTAAATAAATATACGGCGACGCTGGGTATTAGATACGAGCTTCCTTGAGTATTGATTTGGACTACCGCTTCGGTTTGCGAACGTTTAAACATACCCAAACGCGCATTGACGAGGCTGGAACGAGCTGGTGATTTTTAAGTATTTATTTATAAAATGGCCTGAATACAGGAAGTTATTTTTCTGGCGTTCGGGCTTTTTGGTTTTAACACTCTGCACTGCTGCGTGCAGTAGCCCTGCGCAACGTATCGATACCGTAGCGGCAGAATACGGGCTACAACGTCGGATCATACTTGGTGATGCATTCCGTCATATAAGCTATTTAAAAATCGCGCAACCTAGTAGCGGGCGTTTGCATGTTTACATTGAAGGCGACGGCAGGCCTTGGCTTTTTGGCCGATACATAGCAGACGACCCGACAACAGAGCGGCCACTGGCATTAGAACTTGCCAATCTTGATTCCGAGAATGTTCTTTATCTTGGTCGTCCCTGTTATATGGGTTTACAGCAGGATGGTATGTGCGAAGAAAAATATTGGACTTCCGCACGGTTTTCTCCTGCCGTTGTGGCGAGCATGTTGGCGGCGGTGCGGCGTGTGGTAGACGAACTTGATATTAATCATGTGAGTTTGATTGGGTATAGCGGCGGCGGCAGCTTGGCAATGTTAATGGCTTCGGATGTGTTTTCGTCGGCAATATCGGAATTAGACGCGGTGGTGACCATCTCAGCCAACCTTGATGTTGCAGCATGGACAGTGCAACACGGCTATTTACCGCTAAACGAGTCACTCGACCCAATGCTGGCCATGTATTCAAACTCCGTAAATTACTTACATTATAGCGGTGCAGCAGACGACAATGTTCCTTCCAGTCAGCTTCTTAGTTTTGTTGCCGCACACGGTGGTCAATATAAAATTTTAGACGCTGTGGATCACAGTTGTTGCTGGTTGCAACTCTGGCCAGAGTTATTAAAGCAGGATGTAAGTCCTTTAGAGAGACACGCGGATGACAGACGGCGATAAAACTCAGATTGTCGGCAGTGATGATCTTCTCCATGACGACAATACCGAGCTAGACGAGTCCTTATTTGATATTGACGATAGCCTCGCCTGTGGCGATGACTCAATCATGATTGATGATATTACTGAGCTGTCTGCAGTCCAAGATGCGCCACGTGATGTTGAATTGGATGAGAGCGAGCCAGATATCACTTTGCTGGATGATGACGCAACGGTGCTTAGCCTAAAGGCTGACGACGAGCTTGAATCTGAGTTTAGTTTTGATGATGCGACCGTTATTGCCATGGCAAATAATGATGACACGACTGCTGTAGTCGATCCAAATAACACGCTAAGTGCATTGGGTTCGGCAGCTGGTGTCGGTTTTAAAGTTGGGGATCTCCTTAAAGACCGCTTTAGATTAGAAAAAATGTTAGGCGAAGGCGGGATGGGGGCGGTCTTTTTAGCGCTAGACCAGCGTAAAATTGAGGCTCGCCACAGCGACCCCTATGTTGCCATTAAACTGATTAGTGGGGAGTTTTCTCAAGACCCGCTTGCGTATATTTCGCTACAGCGAGAAACCGATAAATCCCAAAAACTTGCTCATCCCAATGTGATTACGGTCTACGATTTTGACCGTGATGGCGATGTGTTTTTTATGACGATGGAAGCTTTAAAAGGCCAAACCCTCGACACCATTATTAAGGCAGAAACGCGCAGTCGTGCGCAAACTGTCACTTATATAAATGAGCTCAGCCTTGGGCTTGCGTATGCGCATCAGCGCAATATCGTGCACTCCGATATAAAGCCCCAAAATATATTTGTTACTGACGACGGCGTGTTGAAAGTTTTAGATTTTGGTATTGCGCGAGCGCTGTCCTCGGTTGAGGGTGCGGTGCAAGACGAAGTTGATGAAGTGGTTGGTTTAACACCGGCATACGCGAGCTGCGAAATGTTTGAGGGTGCGGTGCCCGACCCCGCTGATGATGTTTATGCCATTGGCGTTATTGCCTATCAGCTATTTACGGGGCTACATCCTTTTGATCGCAAAAAGGCCACGGTGGCACGTGATACTGGCATGCAGGCAAAGCGCATTAAGGGTTTGCCCTATTACCAGTGGAAGGCGATATCAAAAGCACTGAGTTTTGAACGCACCATGCGCTGGCAAAATGCAGATCAGTTTTATCGTCAATTTAGTGGCGCGGGCCGCCGAGCTAGGTATCTCGGCATGGCATTATTGGCGGTGGTGCTTTTATTCGGGGGGTATTTGAGTTTTTATACGCCAGAAGCTGGGCCAGATATTCCCTTTGCGGAACTCGCACCGGCGGTGCAAAAAAAGGTATTGGATAATCTGGCTGAGGCCGATCAGGCTTTAACATTCTCGGATATGAATGGTGCTTTATTTTATTTAGATAGAGCCTATGCCCTGCATCCACGCAATCAGCAGATAATGGCAAAGCTCAATGTCGTGGTCGATAAAATTGCCGATGCACTGGCTGCGATTGACACGGAAAGTGGTCGCGAAGTCGGATTGCAGCAACTTGATGAGCTTTTGAAATACGACTCTTTAACGCAAAATCCTAGATTACTTGGGCTTAAAAAAGCCTTGCAGGCTAAGGCCGAGTAGGCGAAAGAAGGGCGACGGAGAAGTAAGTTACTTCTCCGTCGCTATTTTTCATCCCTCAATTTCTGTGAAAGCGCCCTCGAACAGCGCTGAACTTAAATAGCGCTCGGCGGAGTCTGGCAGTATCGCAACGACAATTTTGCCGGCATTTTCAGGCAGTGATGCCATGCGTTCAGCAACTGCCATGGCCGCACCGCTAGAGATTCCAGCTAGAATGCCTTCTTCTTTCATCAAGCGGTGTGCCCATTGCATGGCCTCGGTATCGCTAACGGCTTCGGCTCTGTCTACCATACTTAAATCAAGATTGTCCGGCAGAAATCCTGCGCCTATGCCTTGAATTTTGTGCGGTGCATGACTGGGTTCGCTGCCGTCCAGTGCGCTGCGTATCAGCGTAGATGATGTGGGCTCTACTGCTACCGTGGTGATGGCTTTGCCGCAGGTGTTTTTAATATAGCGCGATATGCCAGACAGGGTGCCGCCGGTGCCGACGCCGCTGATGAGAATGTCGATGCCGCCTTCGGTATCTTGCCAAATTTCTGGGCCGGTAGTGCGCTCATGAATTGCGGGATTGGCGGGGTTGCTAAACTGCTGTGGCATGAAGAAGCGGTCTGGATCGCCGGCGACAACGGCTTCAGCTGCGGCAATAGCGCCTTTCATACCTTTGCTGCCATCGCTGAGAATGAGCTTTGCGCCCAGCGCTAATAATACTTTGCGACGCTCCATGCTCATGGTATTGGGCATGGTGAGGGTGATTGGGTAACCGCGCGCGGCGGCGACAAAGGCCAGCGCAATACCGGTATTGCCGCTGGTGGGTTCTACGATTTCCATTCCCGCCTTTAATAATCCGTCTTGTTCGGCTTGCCAAATCATATTGGCGCCAATCCGGCATTTCACGCTGTTGGCCGGATTGCGACTCTCCATTTTCACGAAAATATTGTGCTGGCTGATACGGTTTATTTTGATGAGTGGCGTGTTGCCAATACTGAGGCTTAGGTCGTTGAAAGGGGCTGACATAGTGGTCTCCATCGGTGGTGATCGTAGCGAATTAGGCCTAACAAAGGTGAAAATGAGGCTAAATTCGTTAAATTTATGTTTGCAGCTCTTACTATAGCTGGCCTGATTTGTAATTGCCTTATAATGCCAGCTTGGGTAGTCTGCTGCGCAGTCATTTTAATCTTCGCCTAGTTTGTGACAAACAGTGCGACATTTTTATCAGGAAAAATCAATGAAATTTACCGGTACCGATTCTTACGTTTCCACCGACGATCTGAGCATGGCAGTTAACGCTGCTGTGGTATTACAGCGTCCTTTGCTGATAAAGGGCGAGCCTGGTACCGGTAAAACACTACTAGCAGAGCAGGTCGCCGCCTCCTTGGGTAAACCGCTAATCCAATGGCATATCAAGTCTACGACCAAGGCACAGCAAGGTCTGTATGAATATGATGCGGTGTCGCGTCTGCGTGATTCGCAGCTCGGCAATGAAAAAGTTAACGATATTAGCAATTACATCCGTCGCGGTAAGCTTTGGGAGGCATTTGCTGCCGATGAGCAGGTGGTGTTGCTGATTGATGAAATAGATAAAGCGGATATCGAATTCCCCAACGATTTGCTGGTAGAGCTAGATCGCATGGAATTTTTTGTCTACGAAACGGGCGAGACCGTAAAAGCCAAAAAACGTCCAATTATTATCATTACCAGTAATAATGAAAAAGAATTGCCAGATGCATTTTTGCGTCGCTGCTTCTTCCACTTTATTACCTTCCCTGATCGCGACACGATGCAGAAAATTGTTGCGGTTCATTACCCTGAGGTTTCTAAGAAGCTGGTTGCCGAGGCAATGGACGTGTTCTTTGAAATTCGCCAAATTCCTGGCTTAAAGAAAAAGCCTTCTACCTCAGAATTGATCGATTGGCTGAAATTGCTGATGGCGGATGAAATTCCTGAGGAAATTCTGAAAAATCGCGATGCCAGCAAAGCTATTCCACCGCTATACGGCGCGCTGTTAAAAAATGAGCAAGACGTGCATTTGCTAGAGCGTTTGGCATTTATGCATCGTCGAGAGAGTCGCGGCTAATATGTTAGTACAATTTTTCCTCGGACTAAAAAACGCCGGCATACCGGTTACGGTTCGCGAACTGCTAGATTTAATAGCAGGGCTAGAGTCGCGGTTGGCTTTTATTGATGTTGATGAGTTTTATCAGCTCGCGCGCGTGTGTATGGTCAAGGATGAAAAATACTACGATCGTTTCGATAAGGCATTTGCTAGTTATTTTTCTGATTTAAGTTCACTCGACGATGTTATCGAGGCAATGATTCCCGATGATTGGCTGCGTAGAGAATTTCTAAAGCAGCTAAGCGACGAAGAAAAAGCAAAGATCCAATCGCTGGGTGGCTTAGATAAACTTATTGAAGAATTTAAAAAGCGCCTAGAAGAGCAAAAGGGGCGTCATGCCGGTGGTAACAAGTGGATCGGTACTGGCGGCACCTCGCCATACGGACATAGCGGTTACAATCCCGAAGGTATTCGGATCGGCGGCGAAAGCACCAATAAAAAAGCGATAAAAGTTTGGGAACGTCGTGATTTTAAAAACCTCGATGATAATGTTGAACTGGGTACGCGAAATATAAAAGTTGCGTTGCGCCGCTTGCGCAAGTTTGCGCGTACCGGCGCCGCTGATGAATTGGATATAAATGACACCATTTCCTCAACCGCTAAGAACGGTGGAATGCTGGATTTAAAAATGGTGCCAGAACGTCACAATGCGGTAAAAGTGCTGCTATTCTTTGATGTGGGCGGTTCGATGGACCCGCATATTCGTGTTTGCGAGGAATTATTTTCTGCGGCGCGAACTGAGTTTAAGCACATGGAATATTATTATTTCCACAATTACATTTACGAATCAGTGTGGGATAACAATATTCGCCGTCACGCAGAACGCATTCAGTTATTTGATATTCTGCATAAATATAGCTCAGATTATAAAGTGATCTTTGTGGGTGATGCGTCGATGTCACCCTACGAGATTGTTCAACCCGGTGGCAGTGTTGAGCACTGGAATGAAGAGTCTGGGGAGCAGTGGATGCGGCGCTTGCGCGAAACCTACGAGAAGGTGGCGTGGTTAAATCCGGTGCCACCGCAGGACTGGACTTGGACGCAGTCTATCAAGTTGGTTGAGCAACAAATGGAAGGGCATATGTACCCCATGACGCTCGGCGGGCTTGAACAGGCGATGGCCTATTTGGCCAAGTAGCCTGTTTTTACTTACCTGAACTTCTGGTCACCCAGCGTAATTGCGGGCGACCTTTTTATTGCTATGTTATTAATTTCCCAAAAAAGCGATTAGCGCGGCAGTAACGGCGACGTTCAGCGATTCGACACCATTATGCATGGGGATTTTTAACATAAAGTCGCATTTTTTCTCTATCTCTTTGCTGACACCGTCGGTTTCATTACCCAATATATAAATCTGACTGCCACTGTCTTGAACGTCAAAGACCGAGTTTTTGGCGTGGGACGACAGACCGCAGAGCTGCGCGCCGTCTGTCTGCATGCGGCCTAGTTCTTGAGCTAAATCCTCACAGTAAAACAGCGGCGCCCTAAATAATGTGCCGGCACTGGCTTTGATCACTAAGGCTGTTAATGGTGCGCCACCGCGACGAGGCAAGATCAAACCGTCTATGCCGCTGGCGGCAGCTGAACGAATGATCATGCCCATATTTTGAGGATTGGTGACGCGGTCTAGGGCGATATAACGGCGCTTGCCGCTATTCAATATTTCTTTACTAATGGCGGAGCTTGGTTGGTAAGCCGTGAGTTGTAAGTCTGCGGCGACACCTTGGTCTTGTTTGCCATTTTTTGAAATTCGCGAAAGCGCTTTGCGATCGTGCATTTCAATCTCGATATTGCGTTGCTGGGCAATCTTCTTAATATCGCGAATAATCCCGTCTTCTTTATTGCTGTCGGCTAGGTGTAACTTATAAATCTGCATGGCCGGATCTTGTAGCGCTTCCAATACCGGCTTGCGGCCGTAAATGGTGAGTAGCTGATCAAAAAATGCCTTGCGTTGTTGGTATTGGGGATTACTCATAACTTATGTTGACCTACTGAAATGGTGAGGGCCGTTCATCGAGCCCCAATGCTGTTTGGGCGGCGAGCGTGACATTTCGGGCGGCGGTTTGGAGGCGGCTCGCTATTTCGGCGATTTGCCGGCCACTTAATAAGGTCTCAATGCTGCCGGTAGAAAATACCAACTCTGGTTCACTGCTTCGGCCAAATACCGGTACGGCGATATTGCACACTGGGTATTGGCGATCTAATTCAATGCGATTTAAATGATAGTCCTCACTGCACAGCGCTTCGCGATATTGCTGGGTGGACTGCGCTTGTTGTTCCAAGCTCCAATTCTGTCTGCCTTCGCTCAAGGCGTTTTCCAGCGCTTGCTCTGCTCGGGTTTTAAGGGTGACTTCGTAGCCACGCGCGCGAATGCCGATGACGGCAATGCGCAGTCGCTGGTCGAGTTTGTCATCAAAGGCTTCAGGCTGTTGTGCACTTAGCAGCCATGTTTCAAGGGCTTTAGCTGGGGACCACGCAATAAACGTAGCCCCTAACGGCCCAGAATTTGGCAGGCGAAGGCCAAGCTGAAAGGGGAAGTCGAGAGGCTTCGATATGCCGTAGTTAGCTAGCAGCACTAAGTGCTTGGCGCTGCGACCGATAACGGCGCAGCCAATATTAAGCTCGTTGGTGAGTTTTTCTAATTCAGGTCGTGCGTATTCCAATACTGGAAACTGCGCAAAAGCAGCATTGCCCGCAGCGACAATTGAGGGGCCTAAGCGGTACTGCTTATGTTTTTCGTCTTGCACCAGAAAGCCATAGGTGGTCATGGTGCTTAGTATGGCGTGACAGGTGGCTTTATTCAGATTTAGAGTTCTGGTTAATTCGGTTAGACCAAAGGCTTTTTGTGGATGTGCCATTAGCAGGTCAAGAATTGCGAGTGCCCTTGCAGTGGGTTTGGAAAACAAAGGCAACTCCGGCGTTGGACATGGGAATGGTGGTCAATTCGAGCCAAAAGCATAGTAATCGAAATCGCGACGGGATTCTTTTATTTACTCAAGATAATTTCTGTTGTGGCGCACATCAAACAAATTATGCAATTCATTGGTGCGATGGCACTGTATTTGGGCATGATTATTGCTTTTTAATTGTGCGCTTTTGTGCGCGCTCAATTGCGGGTCGCTGGCGATATTGAGTTTTAAAAGTGTACTTGGCTCGACTACGTACGCTTAACATTATAAAAATCATGGGTTTATATAATTTCCTTGATTTAAAAATTAGCTGAGCGTAGATGTTTGCGTCTGTGTGTATGCATTTTTATGGCGCACCTCGTCTTATTTTTTGATCGATTATGGTGCGTTATTAAATTTATTGGGAGAAAGTTTTTGATGAAAACCATTAAAACAGGGCAGCTGCTTCGTCGCGTTGCAGTCTTGATGTTACTTGTTGCCCCGCAATGGGGATTTTCTGAAGAGAT
>JAGPVP010000100.1 GCA_018066965.1 Zhongshania sp.
CCGAATCTTACCAAGACCAGTCGCATACAAATCCACGCGAAACCCATCGGCAACGCTTAACTGCTGACGAACAATGTCTGCATCTGGCTCGTCGCCGCCATATCCGACCAAAGCATGCAGCGCGACCTTTGACGTCGTCGCGACACCAGGCGGCCCGTAATTCACCAGTAAAAATGGCGTCACTAGTAACACAATCAATACATAGATAAAGAAACGCAGAATCTTCATTGCGATATTGCACCCGCCCGCTGATTTAAGGGTATAGACTAGCTTGATATAACGGCAATTTATAGCGCTGTAACTCGCGTAGAATGGACTACGCAGCAAGCGAATAGAACAGGAGCACCGGCCATTAAAGCAGGGAGCCAATATTAAGGGTAACCGTTTGGGTTACTGGTAAGCTTGAAAACGCCGCAGCATATCCACGAAGGATCCCACGGCTTTACATACCAACTATGCACTAGCCGCAAGGTTACCTATCGGCACACTGCTGAGAAGGGAGGTCGCTCATCGCGCAATATCGTTAATTGCAGCCCCAAAAACACTGCAGTCAAACCACCTCAACGCCATAAAGATGGGCTATACGCGCATTATCTATTGCTGCCTATCGCCGCGCTCGCTGGCCCAAAACACACCTTTTAACTTCGCCACACCGGCCTTGCGTGCATCAATAGCGAGTTTACGCGCCTTCTTCTCACCGTACTCTTGAAAAGAAAACGTTGCCTTGCCAAAACTACCAGGCTTCTCTCCAGGCCAGTGCGCCTCCCAGTACCAGAGCTCCTTTATGCTGTTGTTCTTTAATTTGTATCGCTTCGCGTAGCTATAAACGCCAGTAATTCCAGACTTATTGTTACTACGCTGAATATTGCACATAGCCTGACGTGTGGTCGGCGGGTACTTTTCAATGATCTCGTCACGATAGCTCTTAGCAGCAGCAAGCGCTTTACGCTTTCCCTTATAGGTTTTATCAGGGAAATTTTTGACGTGCATCTTATTCTGGCGACGAAGACTAACCCGCCACGCATGTGTACGGTGGCAGTCATCATCAATTCGCGTTATGCCATACATGGCTTTACTTTTGGGCATGGGTATCTATATTACGCAACTCATCAATATCAACTTGAATTATATCAAAAAAATGTGGCGAAATTAGCAAGTTAGTCATATACATCACTTTTAAATCTGCAGTGGTACATAAAGTTTCGACACTCGGAACGTATAAAATGCACTATATGCCCTCACACAGCTAACGAATCACTGCTCGAAAATGCTCAAGCATTGCCTGTGTTGCGGGTATGCCTTTGAACTCTGGCGACAGCAGCTCTGCTATGACTCGCAAGTCCTCACCCATAATTGCCGAGCAAAAAAACGAGTAGATATGGGTTTTCGCATTTATGTTGGGCTTATATTGGGTCAATAAATCTACAACATAAGAAAATGGTCTTAACAAGGCGAACTCTGCGACCACTGCAAGATCCACGCCTTTTGAATCAATTAATAGGCGCTGCAATAGCCGGCGCAACACCACATCATCCTGTAAACGAGTAAGGAAGCGCTCCAAAAAGCTAAACAACTTTGCTTCCGCACTACTATCATCAGTCAAACTTTGACTAAAAATATCGCTTATCGCCCCTTCCACATAGTGCGATACGCACTGGGTATAAACATCCTCTTTGCCATTAAAGTGGTCATATAGCGCCCCTTTGGTTAAGCGACAAGCCTTAGCTAAACCGTCCATACTGACGCCACTGAAGCCGGAATCTGAAAATAGAGTCGCCGCCGCCTGCAAAATGTGCGCCCTAGTTCGCTCCCGCTTTGTTACTCTACTGCCTTCTGACATAAGCCTCTCGAGCTGTCCCTTCATTCGAATCCACCCTGACACTAATTATTGCCATATTGCATTGTAAAGCAACATACCTATTGGTATATTTTTTAAAATACCCAAACGGTATAATTTTGAGCTCACTCAATGAAGCACAAGATCAGCCACTGCAGCCTACTTTTCTTCACCTGTCTAAATAAGTGATATGAACAGCCCCGTGAATATAGCCATAACGGAAAACCCTTGGGCTTGCCGCAGAACCTAACACTATGGGTAGTACTGATATGGCGTATTCAAATACGCCATCTGACACCAATAGCAATTCCGCCAGTATCGCACGAGCACGTCGTTCTAAAATTGAGCTCGCCCTAGAACCACATATCTTAATGGGCATACGTCACAAGGATTGATTAGGTAACGATGACGATCCGACCACGACCGCGCTTATCTGTTAAGCGGTGACTGGCTGTCGCCACTAGACAGCCAAGCCCGATGTAGCTGTTGGCGTACGCGTAGTAACTCAAGGAGGCATGGGCTTCGTATGTAGCCCCGTTAACAAACTTTGGTAACCGCGATAATATCTCGGCTTTATTTGGTGTATTCCGCGCTGCCCCAGCAATAGCCTGCAACGTTAACGGCAAGCTCCGAGTGGGGCTCACCGCGCCCATAAACTACGTAAAAGATAAGTAATAACTTTTCCCGAACATCTCCTCAATGTTCCGGTAACTTAGTGAATAGGCGCAGTACCATCGGACGCACTGGAGGATAATGCATTTGGGAGTGTGCCGACCTTTGAAAGTGATCATACATGGCTCATATGGATATTTTGGAAATTCAATTCTAGCAAATAAGGTACGGCTTCTGTTTTATGCGACAGAACCATTTGAATTGTGATTTCAAGGCTGGTGTGTATAGTGGGCAGCCCGCATGCAATAAAGAGCAACTCAAGCAGAAGGTATCGAAGCACATGCGTATGCTGCAACGGAAGGCACATCGTGTCAGTAAATATTTCAAGCACGAGAAAATTCGTTATGCCGCATAACAAATACCAAAATTCGCTGGGTTAATAATATGAAAAATAATATTTTCCCTCCCTTAACTAGTATATCGTTTACCATCAATACTGGATATCTTCATTCACTTCATATCGAAACAAGCGGAAACGCCACCGGAATTCCAGTAGTGTTTCTTCACGGCGGCCCGGGTTCGAGCTGCAACGAAAATCATCGTCGTTACTTTAATCCCGAGCAATATTTTATTATTACCTTTGATCAGCGCGGTTGCGGTCTCTCCACACCAAAGGGCGAACTTGCCGATAACACTAGTCAGCATCTAATAAATGACTTAGAACAGATACGTAAGCATTTAAATATAGGGCAATGGTTAATATTTGGTGGTTCTTGGGGCGCATGCCTTGGGCTACTTTATGCTCAAGCTTTTCCTGAAAGAGTCAACGGCATGATTTTACGCGGCTGTTTTCTGGCAAGAGAGCAGGACTTATTTTGGTTTTCCCAGCATGGCGCTAGCGAGGTTTTCCCCGAGGAGTGGCAATTATTCATTCAAGATATTCCGGTGAACGAAAGAGCAGACTTAGTAGCGGCATTCTACCAGCGCCTTCATCATGGCGATCATGCCACCCAGCTTAAATACGCCGCAATTTGGGCTGACTGGTCAAGTAAAGTTGCCACCCACAATTTAAGTTCTAGCTCGTCAAAACGAAAACCCGACGAGACACTAATTTTAAAAGTGAAAATAGAAACTCACTACGCCTTCCATCGCTACTTCATCGAAGAAAACCAGATACTCAACAATATCACTACGCTGCCTAAGGTCCCTGTCACCATTATTCA
This sequence comes from Zhongshania sp., assembly GCA_018066965.1. Lineage (GTDB taxonomy): Bacteria > Pseudomonadota > Gammaproteobacteria > Pseudomonadales > Spongiibacteraceae > Spongiibacter. The sequence goes on from JAGPVP010000100.1 coordinate 3,673, forward strand.
CGGTGAATTAGATCGAACCTGCTTATTAAGTGCATCGCAGCAACTTGCGGCAAGTATTCCAAATAGTGAGCTTATCGTGCTCGCCAATACTGGCCACTTGATCGAAGAATCCAATATGATCGACGCACTCGTTGCCGCCACGGACCAATTCGTCACCACGTATGAGCACAACACTACTAAGTGACAGTAAAGCCGCGACGTTTGACGAATATACCCTGGCACTACCCGCTGATAAGCTTCGCGCAAAACTTTCAGCGAGATGCCCAATATGGAAAATATCGTTATTGTCGGCGGCGGCGCCGGTGGCTTAGCACTAGCCACTCAGCTAGGAAATAAATTCAAGCGCAGTAAAAAAGTCCAAGTTATTTTAGTCGATAAAAATCCCAGCCATATTTGGAAGCCCCTTCTTCACGAAGTAGCGGCAGGGTCGATCGACTCGGCCTTCGACGAATTAAATTATCGCTACCATGGCAAGAAAAAGCACTTCAACTTTATTCTAGGTAGCTTAGAAACCATTGACCGCGACAAAAGCACATTAGTGTTAGCCGAGCGTCGCGACGACGCTGGCGAACTCATTACACCGAAGCAACACTTACATTACGACTACGCCGTTATAGCCATCGGCGGTGTCAGCAATGACTTTGGCGTGCCCGGTGCAAAAGAGCACTGTTATTTTTTAGACGACAAAGACCAAGCAGAGCGCTTCCATCAACATTTGCTAAATCAGACTGATCGCCTCAGCTGCGAGTCTTTAAATTCAACTGCAGATACTAACAACAGTGCACCTCCAGTATTGCGTATTGGCATTGTCGGTGGCGGCGCCACAGGGGTAGAGCTAGCGGCAGAGCTGCAACACACCGCCCAAGGTTTGTCTGGTTATCAGCGGAACGTGGCAGGCAAAGTTGATTACAAAATCACTTTATTAGAAGCCGGACCGCGCATACTTCCTGCGCTTTCAGAAAAGCTATCCAATGCAGCCCAGCGCACCTTAGAAAAAATTGGTATCGACGTGCACTGCAACACCGGCGTTAAATCATGTTCTGCGGAGGGTTTCATTACGCCCGACGACACCATAGCCTGCAATATCCGCGTTTGGGCAGCGGGGATAAAAGCACCATCACAACTCGCAAGTATTGCAGGATTAGAATGCAATAATCGCAATCAGTTATTGGTTAAACCAACGCTGCAATCCAGTAACGACGAACGGATTTTTGTCATTGGAGACTGCGCCAGCTGCGCATTACCAAGTGGCGGCTTTGCTCCACCCAGGGCGCAGGCGGCACACCAAATGGCGACTCTCGTTTACAAAAACATTCTGCGTAGCCACCGCAACAAACCACTTAGGGAATTTCGTTATCGCGACTACGGCTCACTGGTATCACTAAGCAATTTCAACACGGTAGGTGGTTTAATGAGCGGCTTTGTCGGCAGTGAAATGCGCATAGGCGGCCCCATTGCCCGCCTTGCTTACCTTTCGCTATATCGCATGCACTTGCTGGCGATACACGGCATTTACAACTCACTGCTTATCGCTCTTGCCGGCAGAATACATAGGGCGATTAAGCCGAAGTTGAAGCTACATTAAGAATAAAACGGGGTTAGAAAGTAAGCGAGTAAATAATTTTTACTTTGATCGCGAATCTTTCTGACCCTGAATCTTTGACTGATTTTAAAAACATCGCATAGCACTTCTATCTACTAGCGATCATTTGGTTATTTTCACTTTTTCGGTCGCGGCAACCAACCCTCTGAGGAAGCGAATTCCTTTTTCTAGCTCCTCGCGCTTTACTTGATGAGGCTCTGCACTTCGGTGCTCAGATGTATTGGCTTGATGAGCGGCATCACCACGCTTTGCAATTAGCGCATCAAGCGTTTTCTTAGCCGAGGCAGCGTCAAAATTTTGCCAAGCCCATTCCTTGGTAATATCTATTTCAAAATAGTCTATAAATAGCCGGCGGGTTCTTTCTGAGTTTGGGTTAAAAAACCGCTTAAGATCTTGCTCAAGTCGCTTACGCACAAATTTCCCGATAGGACTCCCTTCTACCGACTGGAGCCATATATCGAACTCATCTGTGACGCGATCCTTAACGTATGTTTCCCAGGCTGCTAACGCCATTACGAGCCCGGCACGCTTAAGAACTTCACCACTTTTTCCATTCGATAAGGTTTTCTCAGCGTCAAAACGAGCAAGAAGGTCTTCTGCATCAAGAATGGATCGATCAAATGCGTCAGCTGCTTTAGTCATTTTCCCTTACGTCCATTTAATACAAGCCCATATCCGTACAAACCAGAGCATTACGGTAATTTAAAAAATGGAGCATGGAAAGCGTCTTTTAAACACCTCACCCAAAAAAAGCCCCACTTGGATACCAAGCGGGGCTTTTATCTTACTGCCGCCTATTACCGGCGCTATTCTCTTACTTAGCTTTTAGGAATTTTAAAGGTCCACACGCTGCCACCTTGGTTCAGGTTTTTAATGCGCTTGGCCACTTCGCCCCCCCATAATGGAATTGCACCACCCCAACCGGATACGATGGTGACGTATTGCTCGCCATCTTTATCCCATGTGATGGGTGAGCTTACGATGCCGGAGCCGGTGTTGAATTTGTAAAGCACTTCACCGGTTTTCGCGTCAAAAGCCATTAGGTAACCTTCTGGGTTGCCCATAAATACCAAGTTACCTGCGGTTGCAAGAACCCCACCCCATAGCGGCGCGTTGTTTTTAAACTCCCACTTTACCGTACCAGATACTGGATCAATCGCTTTCAAAGAACCTATATGATCGTCAAAGATAGGACGAATGGTAAAGCCGGAACCGAGGTAAGCCGCGCCTTTTTTATAGCTAACTGGCTCGTTCCAGATATCCATACCCCATTCATTAGACGGTACATAGAAGTAGCCCGTATCTTGGCTGTATGCCATTGGCATCCAGTTTTTACCACCAAGGAAAGACGGAACCGCAAAGACAGATTTACCTTTTTTACCATCAGTGCCTGTAGTAGCAGGATTACCTGGACGCATTTCTTCGTCGAAGATTGGCGTGCCGTCTTTATTCAGGCCCTTCGCCCACGTCATTTGTTTAATGAAGGGAAGTCCGCGAATAAATTTGCCGTTGGTACGATCAAGTACGTAGAAGAAACCATTACGGTCGGCAGTTGCCGCAGCCTGAATCGTTTTTCCACCTTGCTTGTAGTTAAAGGAAACCAGCTCATTTACACCGTCAAAATCCCAACCATCATGCGGAGTAGTTTGGAAATGCCAAACGATTTTTCCGGTATCCGGATCGATAGCAAGACGCGATGCGCTGTAAAGGTTGTCACCTGGACGAAGATGCGAGTTCCACGGTGCGGGGTTACCCGTACCAAAGAATAGCAAATCAACCTCTGGATCGTAGGTGCCGCCTAACCATGTTGCTGCACCGCCTGTTTTCCACATATCACCGGGCCAGGTTTTACCTGCTTTGCCACCCGTAATGCCGTTTTCTTTGCCACGTAGATAACCCATGTGGCCTTCAACGGTTGGACGACTCCAGATCATTTCGCCGGTTTTCGCGTCACGCGCTTCTACTTTACCAACAATACCAAATTCACCACCAGACACCCCAGTAATGACCATGCCTTTCACAATGAGAGGCGCAGCGGTCATTGAATAACCGGCTTGATAATCGCCCACGGTTTTGCGCCAGACTGGCTTGCCCGTTTTAATATCCAGAGCTACTAGCTTGGCATCCAGCGTACCGAAAATTACAAGATCGCCGTAAAGTGCGGCGCCACGGTTTACTACGTCGCAGCAAGGCATAATGCCATCAGGTAGACGTGCATCGTACTGCCAAAGCTCTTCGCCACTGGCGATGTCAACGGCATAGATACGTGAATACGAAGCGGTAACATACATTACGCCATCTTTAATTAGCGGCTGAGACTCTTGACCGCGCTGCTTTTCTCCACCAAAAGAGAAAGACCATATTGGCGATAATGATTTTACGTTTTTGGTATTAACAATTTTTAAAGGGCTGTAGCGTTGTCCCTGCGGTCCTAAACCGTAAGAAACAACATCGCCAGTAGTTGTAGCGTCATTCAAAATATCTTTATCAGTGACACCCGCATTAAGTAGCGAACTGAAACTGATAGTAGCCACAGCGGCTGCTATAGAGACAGATCTTGCCATGCACGTTATTTTCATTGGAACTCTCCTTCCTAACACTTAGATTTTATTTTCAAACACCCAGTATTTTCTGTTCTATCGCATAAGCGTGTGCGCGAAAAATTTAGAACTATTCGCGATCATGTTAGTGCGATCTGAGTCTGAGTATGTGACGACGACGACATGCTCACAATTGATCTAGAGGCGTGCAGTTACTATCCATTGGTATTGGTTTGGTAGTAAAAATAAGGAATATAAGCAAGATAACAAACGATAATATTTAATTAACACGGTCGTGGTTTGAATCGTATTTTAAGATTCGACGTCGTACATAGATGGGCGCTCGTAAGAAACGCGGTAGTGCGAGAATATTTTTTCCATTTCACCATTTTCCACCATACTCGATATGACCGCATCTACGGCATAAGCTAGTTGGCGATAACTATCTTTTATCGCAATACCAATATCCCAGCTTTTATGCCCAAGTGCCTCTAGGCCGTCGTCGTCAATATCGAAGTTACTTGGCTTGTTATCCAAGCCCCACTCTAATTGACTACGCATACCCGCAACGGCACTTAGCTTTCCAGCCTTAAGGTCGGTAAGTGCAGCAAATACTGTTGAATAATGATGCACATTCTCGCGCAGGCGACCTTGAAGAGTTCCCACAAGAAAAAAATCTGGCAGACTGTCTATTTCAACACCGATAGCTTGGTATTGAAAAATAGCGAGATTTCGGACTTTGCCAGTTTTGCTTATATCTCTAACTAACTTCCAAGACTCTTTGTGATACGGGGCCAACATCACCACCATATCATTACGTGGCAAACCGTAACCGTCTTGCGCGTACGAATATTCGCGATCGTAGGGCACGCGCAACATAACATCTGCGACCTTCCGATCAACTACACTGCCCTTCCAAACCGCATTGCGCAGATCATCGTCGACAGTTTCATCGGCGGTCATCCAAAGCCAACGAGGCTCTACGCCCATTTCACTGGCGATATGCTTACCAATTTCGACATCAATTCCCGCTGGCTGACCGTCCTTTATAAATGAGTACGGCGGAAAATCCCGATACACCGCAAACTCAATATACTGAGATTTAATAACATCATCATATTTACGCGCATGCGCCGTGTTGGCAATGGCAAAAGCCATCACCAAACACAGTGCGTGCAACCACAATGACATGCGTATAAAGCTCATTACTCAGATCTCATTCGCCTAGCTTTCTGGTATCTAAATATGAGCGAATTGCCCACATCGCTTCTTGGCTTAAAATTCCTTCAAACGGCGGCATATATACTCGACCGTCGATCACTGCGCCGTGGCGAATTCTGGTCATAAACCACTGATCAGACTCTTCGATGTCGATGTATTCATCGGGATCATTTAGTTTTCTAAGGTCTGGTGTCATGCCACCAGAAATTGCCTGCAGACCGTGACAGCGAGCGCAGTTCTGATTGTAGGCCGAATCACCAACTCGTATCGCCTCGGCGTCACCGCGGTAGGGATTAACATCGCGCCACTCTTCACCCAACTGCGGCAATGTATCTGTGTTCACTGCCTGCGGCGTCACATCGCCATGGGCAAAAACCCAAGCAGCCTGAAAGCCTAGAAGTAAAATTGCGCCGCTACGCAGAGCAAGCTTAACCGTTAAATTACGCATAGTATTCCTCAACCAATCTGAAATTATTTTCTAACTTGACGGCACCGCGCTCAGCCAAATCGTATTGTGCTGATAGCCTAACAAACAGGTTATTTATGGCAATTGTGCTTTGGTGTCAGGAATTGTGGCGTGAACTACACCCTAAGTAGTAGTCGCGAAAAATCGGATCAGGAAGAAGTAAACCGAAATTACCTTGCTAATAATCTACTACTTTAGTCGCACATCATTACGACCTTTTGCATATATCAATAGCCATGCGCTCCACATAGCATGAACGATAGACTAAATAAGTAGTAAAAATGATCGCCCGCAGCATCATTATAAAAATAGAGATCTAAAGGTATGAAAATTAACAATTCACGATCTGCCCTTAAGTGTATATCGCTAAGTACACCACCATGTCACCACCGCGCCTTGCCTAAGTGAAAGACTTAAGGCTCATGCACCTTCGTCTGCATATAGCGATTTTATTCCTAGCTAGCTCAGCACCGCTTGCTACTGCGCTCACCACCGAGCAGCGCAATATTCCAGTGCTATTCCTTGAACAAAGCCAAATAGATACGCCGGTCTTATCCAATATCCGTAAAACACCCCAAACCTCAGGTTTAGACGGTGCTCATGTTGGCATTAGCGACAACAACACTACCGGACGCTTTACGGGCGACCGCTACCAACTCAGCGCGTCATTGGTTAAGGACAGCAACGAGGCCATTGCCGCTGCCCAAGCGTGGGTAGAAAGCGGCAATACCCTTATTGTCGCGAAGCTGCCCGCCGCGACCTTACTCAAGGTAAGCCGCGATGAGCACATCAGTCAAAAGGCTATTATTTTTAATATTTCGGCCAAAGACGATGCGCTTCGTAGCAGCCAATGTCGCCCGAGATTGCTTCACACCATTCCAAGTCGCGCCATGCTCACCGATGGGCTAGCCCAATTTTTAATATCCAAACGTTGGAAAAAATGGCTATTACTACGTGGCCAGCATGATGAGGACACGTTATTTAGCGCCGCAATTAAACGCTCGGCCCATAAATTTGGGGCAAACATTATTGACGAACGCGAGTGGCAATTTAACGCAGATTTACGCCGCTCTGCGCAAAGCGAAATTCGTTTATTCAGCCAATCGAAAGACTATGACGTGACCTTAATCGCCGATGAAATAGGCGATATCGGTGAATATATTCCCTATAACACCTGGCTAGCTAGACCCGCCGCTGGCACACAGGGCTTAACGCCAACAGGGTGGCATTGGAGTATTGAACAATGGGGCGCGGCCCAACTTCAAAATCGATTTAGCGAATACGCTAAGCGCGATATGAACGATATAGATTACGCCGGATGGTTAGCAGTGCGTGCTATTGGCGAAGCCGTAACACGTACCAAAGCCCTTGGCGGTGACACGGTGTATCAATATTTAATAAGCGATGATTTTCAGCTCAGTGCGTTCAAAGGTCGCAGCTTAAGTTTTCGAAAATGGAATGGCCAGCTTCGCCAACCGATCCCCCTAGTTCAACCGAATGCACTGATCAGTCAATCGCCCCAAGAGGGTTATCTACACCCCCACTCGGAAATGGACACGCTGGGTTACGATCGCCCAGAGGTGAGCTGTGCATTCGAGGCATCAACACTGTGAGAGCACTATGAAAAATCCCCGCCCTTTCCGCATTGCCGGCGCAAGCGTATTGCTTATCTTAACGAGCCTAGCAATGCCGATTATGGCCGAACAAGTGTATGTCTCTAATGAGAAGGACAACACGCTGTCGGTCATCGATTTAGACAGCCTCAAAGTTATTGCAACGATAGAGGTTGGCTTACGCCCCCGAGGCATTACGTTCAACAAAGACTTTAGTCAGCTTTATATTTGCGCCAGCGACTCCGACAGCGTGCAAGTGATGGATGTTAAAAGCCAAAAGATTATTGCGAATTTACCGTCAGGTGAAGATCCCGAACAGTTTGCTCTACATCCCAACAATAAAGACCTTTATATCGCTAATGAAGACAACGCAGTGGTCACGGTAGTCGACACGGAAAAACGCGAGGTAATTAGCCAAATAGATGTGGGCCTAGAACCAGAAGGCATGGCCGTTAGCCCAGATGGTAAATGGGTGGTCAATACCTCTGAAACCAGCAATATGCTGCACTGGATAGACAGTAGCAGCCACGAACTTGTCGACAACACCTTGGTAGGCCAAAGACCGAGGCACGTCGAGTTCAGCGACGACGGTAAAACGCTATGGGCGTCGTCCGAAATTGGCGGCACGGTCAGCGTTATTGATGTGGCAACGAGAACTATTAGCCACGAATATTCTTTTCAAATTCCCGGTGTGTATAAAGATAAAATTCAGCCGGTAGGCATTACCCTCACCCACGACAATCGTTTCGCCTTTATCGCACTCGGCCCCGCCAATCATGTGGCCGTTATCGACATAGCGCAGCAAAAAGTCATCAAGTACTTACTCGTTGGTCGCCGCGTCTGGCATTTAGCGCTTAATTCTGATGAAACTCGACTAATAAGCAGCAACGGTATTAGCGGCGATGTATCGGTAATCGATGTTAAATCCCTTACCGTCTTAAAGAGCATTAAGGTCGGCCGGTTTCCCTGGGGGGTTGCGGTAAAGCCGTAATATCAAAACTATGAGTAATAATGCACTGCACATTAGGGACCTCAGCTATCGCTACGGCGAGCGCCATGCACTGAACAAGCTAAATTTAGATATCGCCGAGGGCGTATTCTTTGGCTTGCTCGGCCCCAATGGTGCAGGTAAAACCACACTCATGTCCTTGCTCACTCGACTGCTGAAGCCGGCCAGCGGAGAGATTAGCGTCTTTGATTATTCTTTAAACAAACACGCAAATGAGGCCATGCGTCATATCGGCGTGGTGTTTCAACAGAGTACGCTTGATCTCGACTTGAGCGTAGCGCAAAACCTTGAATATCACGGTGCGCTACACGGCATTGCGCCAAGAGAAGTACGCAGCCGTATACAGCAAGAGTTAACACGCTTTGCGCTTTCAGATCGTCAGCACGACCGGGTACGCGATTTAAACGGCGGCCACCGACGGCGGGTGGAGCTAGCCCGCGCTCTACTTCATCGTCCTAAATTGCTTCTGTTAGATGAAGCCTCTGCCGGCCTAGATATAGACACTAGAGCTAATCTCAATAGCCACGTTAGAGCGCTATGTAAACAAGACGGCATTGCCGCACTATGGACAACGCATTTAATTGAAGAACTGCACAATGAGGATCAGATATTAATTTTACATAAGGGCCAATGCCTTGCCCAAGGCCAAGCGCAAACCCTACAAAATAACCACAATGTAAAAGATTTACCCGCGCTGTTTTCGCAACTTACAAGGCCAGCAGCATGAATGCCTCCGCTTATTACTACTGTTTTGTGGGCATACTCAAAAGAGAGATGTACCGATTTTTACAACAGCGTTCGCGCTTTTTGTCATCACTTGTCCGCCCGCTATTATGGCTGGCCGTTTTCGCAGCAGGCTTTCGATCGGCCCTCGGCATTGCCATTATCCCACCCTATGAAACCTATATAAGCTACGAGGTCTACATCGCACCGGGTTTAATAGGCATTATCTTGCTGTTTAACGGCATGCAAAGTTCACTGTCTATGGTCTATGACCGCGAAATGGGCAGCATGCGCGTACTGCTTACCAGCCCGATTTCTCGCGCCTATTTACTGGCCTGCAAATTATTGGCTACCTCCTTGGTATCGCTGTTTCAAGTCTATGCCTTTGTTGCCATTGCTCGGCTCTTTGACATTACTCCACCGTTGATTGGCTATGTCTACCTGCTACCCGCCGCTCTGCTGCCTGCGCTTATGTTAAGCGCGTTAGGCTTATTTTTATCGTCGGTGATACGGCAGCTTGAGAACTTCGCTGGGGTGATGAATTTTATTGTATTTCCCATGTTCTTTTTGTCTTCTGCGCTTTACCCACTATGGAAAATGCGCGAGTCTAATGAACTCATTTATCAAATCTGCGCCTTTAATCCCTTCACCCACGGCATAGAATTAATTCGTTTTGCGCTTTATGGGCAGTTCAATCTATTAGCGTTTTCGGTTTGTGCTATGACGACCTTGGTATTTTTAGCACTGGCAATTCTTGGTTACGACCCAAAACATGGTCTACTGAAGCGAAAAGCGGGAGCCAGCTGATTCCATGAAAGCACCTAATATGAGAAGTTACTCGACATTAAGCATCAACAAGCTGTTCGCATTGCGTTATATTAGAACTGCGTGCGCCACCATAACTATAAATAGTCTATCTCAGCACGAGGTATAGAAATCATGATTCATATTATTATTGCCGATGACCACCCCCTATTTCGCGAGGCAATTCGCAATGCCACTCAGCAGCGCTTCCCCGATGCCTTAATTGCCGAGACCGCATCGCTGGATGAAACCTTGGCGTATATCGAACAACATTCCGATGTCGACCTAGTACTACTTGATTTAAACATGCCAGGAATGGATGGCTTAAACGGCATCGTGAATCTGCGCAGCACTTATCCCGACGTGCCGGTTGTTATATTGTCAGCGGAAGAGGACAAAAATATTGTTCTACAGTCAATGACTTATGGTGCGGTGGGTTTTATTACGAAATCCATGCCCCGTGAAAAAATTATCGCCGCCATTGAACAGATACTCGACGGCCAGGCCTTTCTTCCGCCCGATATCATTCGTCGCGCCGCTAGCAATAGCCACAGCCGCCGGCAAGATAATACCGGCATACCGACAGAAATTATTTCTTCCCTCACCCGCCGCCAATTGCTGGTATTTGAGCGTATGGCGAAAGGGGAATCGAATAAGCAGATTGGCTACGAGCTAAGTATTGCGGAAACCACGGTTAAAGCTCATGTATCCGCTATTTTGAGAAAGCTAAAAGTTCAAAACCGTATGAAGGCGGTACTCTGCGCATCGGCGATTGATTTCGATCACTACCTGCATCGCTCACACTAGTAGTTGTCTAACATTTGAAATTTACATCAACATAAAATAATTATTTTTCTGATAAAAGATAAACCAATACCGATTTGAGCTTTAAGGGCTTGATCGGTTTATTCAAAAGATGAAAGCCTAGTTCCTTAACCTGCTGACGCAGCTCATTACTATAGTTGGCAGTAATCATCACCGTTGGCAATGAAGTAGACAGTCGCTCTCTAACAATAAGCTCTGCCTCCAAGCCCGTGGTGTCATCATCAAGATGATAGTCTAATACCAAGGCATCTGGTGCTGAGGCTAATAACTCGGGTTTATTGCGCAAGTCATCCAGAGACTGCGCACTGACTACCTCACAGCCCCAATTCGCCAATACCAATGCCATTCCTTCACATATCGCCCAGTCGTTATCGACGACCAAAATCCGCTTTCCGGTAAGCGGGTCCTGCTGTGATTCGGGCCGCACATCTTCTTCAACAAAGGTATATTCGGTTTCTCCTGCATAAGGAACACAGACCGAGAATACCGATCCCTTACCCAGTATCGACTGCAATTTAATTTCGTGATTTAAAACAGTAGACAATTTATCTACAATCGCTAACCCCAGACCTAGCCCTTTGTCTTCTCGCTGTTTTTTTGCATTAACTCGCTTAAATTCTAGAAAAATTTCTTTAAGCTGATCGCTAGGCACACCCACACCGGTATCCCACACTTGAATTTCAAGACAATCCTCTCGGCGGCGACAACCTAAGAGGATTCGGCCCTTATCCGTGTAACGAATAGCGTTGCTCAAAAAGTTACGCAAAATTCTCGCTAGTAGCTGACTATCTGAATAGACCGAAATATTGCACGGCACAAAGCTGAATTCTAAACCTGCTCTGGCAGCCTGCTTCTCAAATTCATTAGCGAGGTTTCGCATTAATTCATTTACGGGGAAATAATCTAGAATTGGCTCAACAATGCCCGCTTCCAATTTAGAAATATCTACCAAGGTGCCAAGTAAAGACTCCACATCGCTCAATGAATAACTCAATGAATTAACCAACTTCACCATACTCTCCGGCAAGTCGTAATCCATTAAAGCAGTGGCAAAAAGTCTGGCTGCATTCAGCGGCTGCAATAAATCGTGGCTCGCCGCCGTCATAAATTTGGTCTTGGAAATATTGGCGTCTTCGGCCTCCCGCTTGGCTTCTAGCAATGACTGCTCTGCTAGGGCCCGCTCATCAATCTCGATACGCAGCTGATGATTTAGCGCCGACAGCTCAACCGTGCGTTCATGAACACGTTGTTCCATATGTTTATAGGCATTTTTAAGTGCTTCAGCAGTCCGACGCTGCTCGGTGACATCTTGATAGGTGTTTACATTGCCGCCGCCGGGAATCAAATGGCTTTTAATGGCAATAACACGGCCATCTTCCAGCAATTGCTCAGCCTCGAAAAGTGCACGCTGGCCGCGATTAATTGTGGAATCGGGTGAGTATTTGAAGCCCTTCAAGGGCGAATCGGCAAACAAGGCATCGAAGTCTGTACCGCGAGACACCTTCGCGGGTTCTAAACCAACTAAGTTAGTAAAGCGATTATTCCAAGCCTCGACATTGCGTTCGCCATTCACTAGCACCACACCCAGAGGCAAGTTCGCAATGAGCGATTGTAAAATACGGTTTTGCTCAGCAAGGACTTTTTCCTGCCTGGCAATTTCACTTTCTTTTACTTGTGTAATATCGCTATAGGCTACCACCAAGCCATCATCAGCAGTGGGCCGCTCAGACACCTGCAGCCAGCGGCCGTCGGCGAGGCGAATTACAGTGTCGCGAAAAATATCCCCACGCTGCACTAATTTTTCAAACGGCTTGCCTTCGGGATCATAAATACCGTGCTCAAGTGCCATTGGCGTGAGCTCTTTAAAGGTGGTGACCCCAACTTCTATTTTCGCATCGGTATGGCGCCAAAATTCATAGAAGTGGCTATTCGCCAATACCAAACGCCGGTTCTTGTCGAATAGTACAATCGCGTCAGAAATGCTTTCTATCGTGTCGAGTAGACGCTGCTGAGAATGCGCCGATTCCAACCGGGTTTCCGACAGGCTTTGATTAGCTTCTTCGAGCTTATAAAGGGTTTTACGCAGCTTGATAGTGCGATCTTTAACTTTGTCTGCAAGTAGGGCTGCGTTCTGAAACGAGCGATAGGCATCGCCGTAATTAGCCCATCCCTGTTCAACTCTTTCGATAAGAACTTGGTTGGTTTTTTTTAATTTTTCGTTCTCATAGCGCAAGGCTTCCAGCACACTTTCGACGCCTTCACTTTGCGCTACATTGCTTTCCATTGTCCGGTCCCGTTTACAATAAATTAACGATGTCTTAAGCAGAGAACGCGCTGGCTTCGCCAATCACTACGCCGGTAAAGGTATGATTCACATGCATGGCATCGCAGTGCTCGCCGTAGGTGTTAAACCCCACCACTTTATAGCGCTGGTATAGTGCCGACAATTCTTCGTAAATACCTTTTTCTTCAGCCTCGATTCTACGGTGAATGCAATCGTAACCAACAACCAGCTGTGGCTCTCCAATCTCTGCAACTACCTCTTCCATACGTCGCTCAAACTCGGCGACTAAGCCGCCGTCACGCATTTTGGTTAGTACAATGCCAGTGTCAATCGCGCAGAAGAAGGTCAAACTCATGTCATCATTAACTTGCTGAATAGAGCGAGCAAAGAAATTTTCACCAACCTGTACAGACAATGGATGCAGGGCATAAGATTCCGAATTAAGCTCATCTAATGAAATATCCATCACTCGGCAATATTCCAAAGCAGCAGGCTCTGCATTTAATTCATGGGCAATACGCTTGGCGGGGTCCGCCTTTGTCACTACCATTTTCTCCTTTTCAGCAACAAGGTGGTGACCACTTAACACCGAAAATGGACAGGTGGTATTCACTAATATGATGGCCGCCGCATTACTAAAAAATTGCTTGTCGTAATACACATGGGTATCACGAAAATGGAGATTATCACCAGCCGATCCGCCTACCAGTGGAATACCTGACAAGGCTTCGTTTAAGGCACTTAACACCAACTCTTCTCGAATCGACATGCCGTCAAGCAAAGAGAGTGCAAAACTGTTGTAGGCCATGGGGGCAATAGTGCGACTCTCTAACCGCTGCATCATTTCTTTCACAGTATCGTAGGCGCCGCGCTCAGAAAATGTCGCTAAATTCTTTAAAAGCGTCGTTTCAACAACAAAGTGGTCTGCAGATAAACAAAAGCCAGTGATAGAGCCTGGCGCTAAGCCCATAGGTGATATTTCACCAGCGGTGGTGCAGCCTAAAACTGGAATCTCGCCAAATAGCTCGGCCAAGCTGTCGCCTAACTCTTCTCGGTCGTAATCAACACAGCAGAAAAAAACAACACAGGCAGGTCGCTCCATTGCTAAAGATTGATACAACTCTTGCGCGGCTTTTATTGCATTTGAGTTGTCAGAACCGCCATAGGTTACGGCGGGACCACATTCATTTAATCGCTGTTTTTCTACTGCGGTCATGTAATCACCCTTGTGCATATCGTTATTCTTATATAGCTTTACTTTTTGTATCATAAACTAAATTAAATCATCCCAAACGACCACTCAACAACCCCTCTCGGTCACATAAGCTTATTCTCAATGCGTCAACGTCTCGTAACTGACGCGGACGCGGCAAATCGATGCGCTCTTCCCTAATAATTTTAGTTGGCGAGGTAGACAAAAATAAAATCCTATCCGCCATGGTAATCGCTTCATCTAGCTGATGGGTAACGTAAACAATTGTAAACTTGTGCTCTCGCCACACCTTAAGTAGTAACTGCCGTAGCTCCGTTGCA
>JAGPVP010000109.1 GCA_018066965.1 Zhongshania sp.
CTGAAGATCATCATATTTAGTATAGAACGCAGCGACGTTAAGTTCTGCAGCACCATCTAGCAATGTGGTTTTAGCGCCGAGCTCAAAACTGGTCGCCTTTTCATCGTCATACTCAAAGCTACCGTCGATTTCAGGAGCTGCAGCACGAAGCTTACCACCACCTGGCGATGCATTTGACCGAGCATCAAATCCGCCAGACTTGTAACCAATACTTGCCGTGGCATACAACATAACATCGTCACTCCAGTCATGTTGAAGGTTCAGCGATGGCGCCAAGTTGCCACCTGTGCGCTTACCACTCAAATCATGACGCTCAGCCGAAAAGTTTTTTGCCACCACCGTATCGACTTCACCAATAGCGCGACTTTGCCCCGTAGTAATATCTGTTAAATCAAGGCTGCGACTACCGTCCTTTTCTTCATAAGAATAGCGTAAACCCAAGGTTGCGCGGGTGTAATCGGTCGCATTCCAAGTGGCTTGAATAAAGCCAGAAATTAATTTGGTATCTGACGAAAAATTGCGAGGTGTACCCAAGTTTTTAATTTCATCACCAGCGTCACCGAGACCACCAAGCTCCAATACACCAGCGTCAAATAATGGCTGAAACAAAGGAAGCAAAGGCGAACCGGCCAACATCGCGGCGGTTATATTATCAAGCGGCCCACCGGCAACATCGCCGTCGGCAGGAGACTCACCACGCGCGCCCCCCTTCAGAACATCATCACCATTTAACAATGTCGGCAGGATGTCACTTCCAACCCTAATACTATCGAAGAAATCCAAAGAACTTTGCTGATAGAACGCGCCCGCTATAAATTCAAAATCTTCACCTACTGGGGATACCCAGCGAACTTCTTGGCTAAACTGTGAATACTCCTCTTCAGCAGCAACGCTAAACACTTCCGCACCGGTAAAGTCACAGTCGCATAGCTCAGATGTTTCATAACCCAGAATACCGGTGATAAACGTAAAAGTATGGTCGCCCCATGCGTAATCAACATTTAAGGTCACATTATGAGTGTCGTTATAGCTAAAATCGCCGTTTGAAGAACGCTTGTAATCTTGGGAGTTGTTAAGTACTGAAGAATCCGCATCAACCGTACCTAAAATGCCGCCTGGACCAACCTGAAAATTGTCAAGGATTTGAGCATAGGTCCTACCTTCGAATGTCGAGTCCGTAGAGGGGTTATCATTGATAATCTCAATCTGGCGGCCGTTTACATCAAACTGACCAACTTCCAGCTTTAAGGCAGCGGTTAGATTTGCCGTCGCATCCCATTCAAAAATAGCACGAATAGTTTGCTCATCTCGCTCTGGCTCATCGCGGTTAAGAGTGAGGTTTTCCATATACCCATCGGTTTGGCGCTTACGGATTGCCAAACGAGCACCAACGGTATCCGTCATCGCTCCCGACAAGACGAGATCCAGCACTCGCTCATTGGTTTCAACTTCATAAGTGCCAGAAACCATGCCTTCAAATTCTTGGCTTGGACGGGCGGATACCAAACTCAGGGCGCCTGCAATGCTGTTTTTACCAAAAAGAATATTCTGCGGGCCACGCAAAACCTCTACTCGCGCTAAATCTAGGAACGGAGCACGTGACAGCTGCGCTCGACCGTAGCTAACACCATCGAAATACATGCCCACCGACTGTTCAAAGCCGGGGTTAATACCGGAACCGATACCGCGAATATAAATATTGGTACCAATACCCGTTTCAGACATGGTCAGATTAGGCACATAGGCCTGCAAATCTTCAACTTTACCTATGCCGGCTTCCATCATTTTTTCACCGGAAACAGCATTTACGGAAACGGGGACATCTTGCAAACTTTCTGCTCTGATTGTTGCGGTAACAATCACCTCTTCTAA
Source organism: Zhongshania sp. (assembly GCA_018066965.1). Classification (GTDB taxonomy): domain Bacteria; phylum Pseudomonadota; class Gammaproteobacteria; order Pseudomonadales; family Spongiibacteraceae; genus Spongiibacter. Next base: position 1,873 of record JAGPVP010000109.1, read on the forward strand.
TACAGGTGCCGCCATCGAATATGACGAACACAAAACGATAGCCGACGCTAACGCTGAACGGCGAAAACTAATAACGGGACTTTTTAAGGTCATGTGACCTCCAGGTGCGAAAGTTTTATATTTATAGTGCTGCCGGTAGAAATCGAGTAATGCCAACAGCCTAACCTCAAAGTAGCTTATATTTTAGATATTAGCCAAGATGTATGCATTGAAAACATAACGCATTACACGGAATAGTTCAATGATTTAGCATTTATTTCATTAATGAAGTCTATTTTGAGCACTGGCACAGAGAATTATAGCCAAAAAAAAGAGCACGACTCGCGTCGCACTCTTTTTCCTCACTTTTCAAATCACTCGCGTCGCATATTTACCAACGATAAGCGACTTGCACAGCGACACTCCGTGGGCGCTCAATAAAGGCGTAATGACCAATGCTTCCGAAGCTGCTATTTGCTAATGGCACATCGTTGGAGTAAGAAATCACATCTTCATCGGTTAAGTTTTTACCAATGATTGCTACTTCCCAGCCCGATTTAACATCAGCCACTGCCAAGCGCATATTTACCTCTACGTAACCATCCTGCTCTTGGCTAGGGTCAAGGTTTTGTGACGAATTGTAGTCATCAGTAAAGGTGAAATCGGTCCCAGCACGGAATTCCATCGCATCACCAAAGGCTCTCGTGTAAACAAAACCAACGTTACCGGAATAATCCGCAACATACTGGTTAGTTTTACCTTTGTAATCACAGTAGTTAACACCGCTAACCGTGGAGTCAGGAGTTTGACCCTGATAACACTGACCGTTCGGGAACTCAGTAAATTCGAAATCAAGGAAGGCTAATGCCGCCGTCATTAACAAATTATCCGTCAAGGCAAAACGACCATCCAATTCGATACCTTTGGTTTCAGCAGCACCGGCATTACCCACGTTAAAACCGAGGGTTCCGTCGAAAATACTGACCTGCAGGTCATCATACTTGGTGAAGAACGCGGCAATGTTTAACTCACCACGGCCATCTAAGAAGCTAGTCTTAGCACCCACTTCAAAGCTAGTAGCCTTCTCCTCATCATATTCAAATGATCCCACAAGTGACGCGCCAGCGGCATTTAGCGCTGGACTTGGAGAAGCATTGGAACGAGCGTCGAAACCACCTGACTTGTTACCAACACTGACTGTTGCATAGGCCATTACGTCATCGTTAACGTCATACTGTACATTTAGCGATGGCGCAAGGTTGCCGCCTTTCTGGGTTCCCTCTAAATCATGACGCTCTACTTTAAACACACCCGCAAGAACAGCATCAACGAGACCAGCAGGGCGCTCATTGCCATTTAAATCGGCTATCGTTAAGTTACGAGAGCCCTCTTTTTCCTCATAGGAATAACGCAAACCTAGAGTAGCTCGCAGCCGCTCGCTCGCATTCCACGTTGTCTGCCAGAACACAGAATACAACTCAGCGTCACTAGTAAAATTACGTGGCGTTGTGGTATTTGCAATCGAGCCCCCTTGCGCCGGCGAGCCGGTCAGCTGAGCCACCGCGGCAGGAAGTATATTGCTATCAATAACAATTGCATCAAAGAAATCTAACTCACTCTTTTGAAAGTAGAGACCACCAATATGCTCTAAGGTCCCCCCAGCTGCAGACACCCAGCGAATCTCTTGGCTGTATTGGTCGTAATCTTCCTCAAAGGGCACACTGAACACGGGTGCACCAGTAAAATCACAGTCACATAGCTCGTCAAACTCGTAGTGCAAGATACCAGTAATAAACGTTAACGTGCTTTCACCCAGCGCATAATCAACATTCAATGTTACGTTGCGGGTTCGGTTATTACTGTAATCGCCATTTGAGGAACGCTTGTAATCCTGCGTGGTATTTAATACAGAAGCGTCTGCACCAAAACCATTCGGCGGCGGTGCAGTTAAAGCTTGAGAGTAGGTCGGGTTACCAGGAAGTGTAGTCGAAGGCTGATCATTAACGATCTCTACCTGACGCCCTAATACATCAAATTTGCCTAATTCGAACTTCAGCATCGCAGTTAAATCTGGCGTGGCATCCCAGTCCAAAATGGCACGAATTGTAGATTCATCCCGCTGCGGCTCATCGCGGTTCAAGGTTAGGTTCTCTATATAACCGCCAAACTCGCGTTTACGAATAGCTACCCGAGCACCCAAAGTATCGGTGATAGGGCCAGACATCATAAAATCGACGATTTTTTCATCATGATCTGGCTCATATAAACCGGAGATCATACCCTCTTGCTCTTGCCCTGGACGAGCTGAAACCAAGCTCAGCGCACCGGCAATACTGTTTTTACCGTAGAGAATATTCTGTGGGCCTCGTAGTACCTCAACCCTTGCTAGATCTAAAAACGGTGCCCGCGTCAGTTGCGCACGACTATAGGAAACACCGTCAAAATACATACCGACCGACTGTTCGAAGCCAGGGTTGATACCGGAACCGATACCGCGAATATAAATATTGGTGCCTATTCCCGTCTCTGACATAGACAAATTAGGCACATAGGCTTGGAGGTCTTCAATTTTATCTATACCGGCCTCCTGCATTTTCTCACCCGCCATCGCGTTGACCGATACCGGTACATCTTGCAGGCTTTCTGTTCTTAGCGTTGCCGTGACCAGCACTTCTTCCAAGGCCGGCGCAGCATATAGAGCCGGATTTGCACACAAGCCAACTGCCAGCACCAAAGGTGCGACACGACGATTTACTATGCGCTGTTTTGTCATTAAAGACTCTCCCGATAAAATTTATTTTAATTATTCACCCGAAGCATTTCGCACCAACTACGTGTTAAACAGTAAGGGTTGATAGTGAGTCTAGTCGGTATTTCACAGAAGTAAAATGTGGATTACCGCTATGCTCGCACATGAATAGTGCCACAAGCGGTACGAATAGTAGACAAGTTTAGATCAAAGAATTAAGCCGGTGATTGCTAACTTGATTCAGATCAAATCAGGCCTAAAAAACGCCCATTTTAAGGCCCGTAGCAAAGGCAGCACCCAGCTCCTCTGCCTGAACCATTACCTCGCTACCTGGTGCGCCGGCAGTGACGATTGGCTCGCTCACGCAACGCCATAAATACCCCCTCGCGATGCGTTCAAACTGCTGCAAAGCATTGCTACCGTCATTACCAGTGCAGATAAACACACCATAAGGTAGATGTATTTGCCTATCTATAGCGGGATAAAAGCTGCGATCAAAGAAGTCTTTCATACCACCCGCAATCGCCCCAAAGTTCTCAGGAAAGAACAGCAACACACCATCGCACCAGGCTAAATCGCGCGTACCAGCCTCCGCGGCTCTTAGCAAGCGCACGTCCATATCGGGTTCTGCCTCACAGGCTGCCCGGTACGCGGCATACGCTAGGCTTTCATTTCTACCTGATTGGCTGTGGTATACAATCAATAAGTGTTTTGAATCTGTTTGAGCCACAATGAGCTTCTCATCTTAAGCAGCGTCTTAGTACGCTTATGAAAACACAGCGCCAACGCCGGTTACAACGCAGCAACAATCTCTAAATAAGGGATACAGGATAGTCGAATGAAATACCTTCACACTATGATTCGCGTAAAAGACTTAGATGCATCAATGCACTTTTTTTGCGATCTGCTCGGGCTAAAGGAAGTTAAGCGCTACGACAGTGAAAAAGGTCGCTTTAGTCTTGTTTACCTCGCCGCGACCGATGATCATGATACGGCGATGCGCACTCAAACCCCAACCATCGAACTCACTTACAACTGGGACACCGAAGATTACCAAGGCGGACGTAATTTTGGTCATCTCGCGTTTGCCGTCGATGATATTTACGCTAGCTGCCAAACACTGATGGATTCGGGGGTCACTATTAACAGACCACCGCGCGATGGCCACATGGCGTTTGTGCGCTCACCAGATCTAATCTCAATAGAGTTATTGCAACGTGGTGACTCACTCGCTCCACAAGAACCCTGGCTGTCTATGCCCAATACTGGCGAGTGGTAATTAAGCTTAAATTTAAAAAATACCGAAAAACCAGCCGCCAGTTTTAAGATCTTTTTCACAGCGACTAAGCTGGCTGCCATAGGTGGTGGCTCTGGCCGACACATTACTTGCTACCCTCAGCAACCAAGGCTTACTGGCGAAAGAGCGCTTTTTAAAACCGCCATGACCCTCGTGATAAGCCATATACAAGCTATAGGTATCAGTATTACTGATGCCATTTATTTTGCCGCTGGTGTTGTTATACCAGCCAACAAAGTCGATTGCGTCGGTAAAGTCATCACGATCAGCACCCCAATTTCCCGATTTATCAACATACCACTTCCAGGTACCGTCTTTTGCCTGTGCGTAGCCATAGGCATCAGACATGCGCCCAGCGGGAATAAATCCTAGCCAATACTTTTTAGGCGGTTTGGCGTTGGCTACAAAGCGCGACTCCTGATACATAATGGCCATCATTATTGGAATGGGAGAATTCCATTTTTTTGAGGCATCTTTTGCGTCGCCATACCAACCATCTTTCTCCCGAAAAATCGCGCAGATATCACCGGGGTTACGCGGTGGCGATGTCGTACATGCAGACACCGACAGTATGAGTAATACCAAACAGAGAAGTCTCATTCGACATTACTGCTGCTAGCGAACACATCGAGTAAACCTTGTTCATCAATTACCTTCACGCCCAATGCCTCTGCCTTCGCCAACTTAGAACCCGCGCTGGCGCCGGCCGCAACACAATCCGTTTTAGCAGAAACACTGCCCGCCACTTTGGCACCTAGCGCCTGAAGCTTCTCTTTAGCTTCACCACGGGTCATTGACTCTAAATTACCCGTCAGCACCCAGGTTTGGCCGGCCAATGGCTGAGCACCACCCTGCTTTTGCGCGCTAGGCCAATGCACCCCACGTTCACATAGTTGCCGCACCACATCACGATTAAATTCTGTGGCGAAAAATGCGTGTAAGTGACTCGCGACGATAGGGCCAACGTCTTCCACTTCAATAAGCATGTCTTCTGATGCAGCCATTAATTCTGGCAAACCGCCAAAATGCTTAGCTAAATTTAACGCCGTCGCCTCACCCACTTCACGAATACCCAGCGAATACAAAAATCTCGGCAAAGTAGTCGACCGGGATTTATCCAAGGCGGCGATTAAATTTTCTGCTGACTTCTGCCCCATGCGCTCCAAATTTGCAATCTGCTCGACAGTCAGTAAATACAAATCAGCAACGGATTCTATCAAGCCCTCGTCTACAAACTGCTCGACCAATTTATCGCCAAGGCCATCAATATCCATGGCCTTGCGACTCGCAAAATGTTTTATCGCTTCTTTGCGCTGAGCACCACACACCAAACCGCCGCTACAGCGCAACACCGCCTCGCCCGGCGCTCGCTCCAGTAAACTTTCACATACGGGGCAAGTTAAGGGTGCAACAATGGCTGTCGCGCTATCTGGACGACGTTCGACGACCACTTGCACAATTTGCGGAATGACATCACCTGCACGCCGCACCACCACATAGTCGCCGACCATAACGCCCAAACGGCCAATCTCGTCAAAATTATGCAAGGACGCATTGCTGACCGTAACACCACCTACAAATACCGGCTCTAGTTTTGCCACTGGGGTAACGGCACCGGTGCGACCAACTTGAAACTCTACATCGCGCAGCAGGGTGATTTCTTCTTGGGCGGGAAATTTATGGGCAATCGCCCATCGCGGTGCACGGGAAACAAAACCCAATTGGCCTTGCAACGCCAGAGAGTCAACCTTAAAAACAATACCGTCGATATCGTAAGCCAAGCCATCACGGCGCGCTAAAAGATCTTGATAATAAGCAACACAGCCCTCGATAGAATCGACTACGCGTAGCTCAGGACTCACCAAAAAGCCCCACTCGCGCAAACGTAAAAGACCTTCGCTATGACTAGTAAAAAGTGCTTCCCCCTCTTGATGAGCAATACCGTAGCAGCTCATTTCTAAGGGCCGCTTAGCGGTAATCCGGCTATCTAGCTGGCGCAAACTACCCGCCGCCGCATTACGCGGATTTACAAACACCTTGCCGTCAGTTTCACGTCCCATCGCGTTGATACGTTCAAAACCTGCGCGGGGCATGTAAATTTCGCCACGCACTTCCAGCTCCTCTGGCCAACCTTCACCATGCAGACGCAGCGGAATCGAGGTGATCGTTTTCACATTTTGGGTAATGTCTTCACCAACTCGACCGTCGCCACGAGTGGCGCCGCGAACTAAAATGCCATCTACATACAGCAAGCTAACCGCAATGCCGTCTAATTTGGGTTCGCAGGCATACGTCGGCGTAACTGCGTCATCTAAGCGTGCTTTTATGCGGCGATCAAAATCCAGTAATTCTTGCTCGGAAAAAACATTATCAAGCGACAGCATGGGCGTTTCGTGACGCACTTGACTGAACGACGACAGCGGCTCGGCGCCGACACGTTGCGAGGGAGAATCTGCGCTCAGCCATTCTGGATGCGCTGCTTCGATGTCTAGCAGCTCACGAAATAGGCGGTCGTATTCCGCATCCGGAAGCTGCGGCGCATCGAGCACATAATATTGATAACTATGGTGGTGGAGCTGGTCGCGCAACGCCGCTAGGCGCGCACGCAGAGAACTGTCAGACATTCAAAACGCCATTGTTATGATGCAAAAAACCGATCAATTACATCAGGGTTAGCTGACGACGCTCAAAATCACGGATGCGTTGTTTATAATGTTCTAGGGTTTGCTTAGTCGCCACGCTGTGAGTCTGATCGCGCAGTTCGCCCTCAAGATTTTTAACTAGGCAACGCGCTGTTTCAACCATCGCTTCATAGGCTTTAATGCTGTCTTTCGGCCCTGGCAGATGCATAAAAAACACCACGCCTGGACTGGTAAACTCATCAATCTCATCAAGATTAAAATTGCCCGGCTCGACCAAATTCGCGACGCTAAACTGGATTTCACCGGTGCCGTCGGAGTTTTCATAGCGATGGAATATATTCATTTTTCCATACCGCACGTCGCAGGCCATCAAAATCTGTAGCAAGTCATTACCTTTGAATGGCTTACCTTCCGGCGCCATCGCATTAATAACTAATAATTCCTGATGTTCTGATTGCGGCTTATGGTCTTTGCTGACAGTCGCTTTCTCAGCGGGCGCTGCGCTCACGTGCTCAGGCATATCTTCAGCCCGCGCTCGCAAGGGTTTGTCATCATAGTCTTCAACTACCTTAGAGGAAGACCAACCCGCGACGATTTCTTCCTCGTCGTCGTCATCTTCTTCAACGACCTTAGATCGATACTCGTCAGCCGGATCAGTAAACAGTATGTCGTCTTCTGGCTCTTCGTAGTTGTCGGCTTCGTAACTGCCTGCTTCGTAGTTATCTACTTGGTAGTCGTCATCGTCGAAATCATCTTCGTCGTAGCCGTCTTTATCGCCGCCAGAAAGATCAGCATCGTCTTTATCATCCAGCGCCAGTTCAACCTTTAGTTTAGGCTCTTGGCGCGGTATAGGTGGCGTGGATTGCGCACGCTTGACATGCAAACTAGGGGTTTCTCTTACCGCAATCACGCGTGCAGTGCCCGAAGGTAATTCAGGGTTTGTAAGATCATCGTCATCTTGACGATTTCTAGAGCTTAAGCGAATAGTGTCGTGACGGTCTTTACGCATCCGTCGGTAACCGTCTAACAGCACCGCTGTCGCCAGCAGAGCACCAATAATAATTAACCAATCTCTAACATTGAGATCCATTACCTAGCCCTTATTTAGCCTTAGCGGCTGTATCCTCAAAAATTTGCTGTGGCTTTGGATAAAATTCTATCGCTATTGTTCCACGCGATTTAGTAAATATCCAGATTTTAGCCCAATCGCACCGCTTTACATTGCCGCCATTTCTGCGGCTTTTTCTAGATCTACTGATACCAAGCGTGAAACACCCGGCTCATGCATGGTGACGCCCATAAGCTGGTGCGCCATTTCCATCGCGATTTTATTGTGGCTAATATAAATAAACTGCACTTCCGACGACATCTCTTTTACCAAACGCGCATAGCGGCCCACGTTGGCATCATCCAACGGCGCATCAACTTCATCAAGCATACAAAATGGTGCGGGATTAAGACGGAATATTGAGAACACCAAGGCAATCGCGGTTAGGGCCTTTTCACCACCAGACAGCAAATGAATCGTGCTATTACGCTTGCCCGGCGGCCGCGCCATAATCGAGATGCCGGTATTAAGCAGATCGTCGCCAGTCATTTCAAGTGACGCACTGCCGCCACCAAACACCTTGGGGAATAGATCCTGTAAGCCGCCATTAATCTTATCAAAGGTTTCTTTAAAACGGTTGCGCGTTTCTTTGTCGATACGGCGAATAGCGCCTTCTAAGGTTTCTAGCGCTTCAACCAAGTCATTATTCTGCGCGTCTAAATAATTCTTACGCTCAGATTGCTGTTTGTATTCTTCAATTGCCGCAAGGTTAATCGGCCCAAGTCGGGTAATGCGTCTGCCGGCCTGTTCCAAGGATTCCAGCCATTCGGCTTCATTGGCGCTTTCTGGCAGGCTTTCAAGCACCGACTGCAGGTCAAACTGCGCTTCTTGAAGCTGATCCTGCAGTCCTTTACGTCGCACTTGTAAACCTTGGTTTTCTACCCGCGCCTGTTCCAAGCTATTGCGAACCGCCTGTAATCGCAAATCGATACCGTGGCGTTTTTGCTCGTTTTCACGCAACTGATGATCAACCACTTCGAGAGCGCGGCGAGACTCGGCTAACTCCTCTTCCACCGCCAAGCGCTGTTCAAGGCGAGCTTCTAGCTCAATTTTCAAGTCATCAACGGGGGCGTCATTTTCATCCAAACTCGCGGCTAACTGCTCGCGACGTTCTTGCAATTGCGCCAATTGCTCTTCAGTTCGACCGATATTTTGCAATACCGAATCGCGCTGAGTGCTTAAGGATTGATGACGCATGGCGAGCTGATGCGCGTGATCTTTACTTTGGCGAGCCGTTTGCCGCGCAGCGTCTAATATGGTGCGGTTATTGTCACGCTCGCTTAGTAGTGCTTCGCGTTTGCCGGAGTCTTGTTCCATAGACTCAATCGCTTCCTGCAAAGTCATTCGCGCCTCTGCAACCGATTCCTGCTCTAACTGGAATTGATTGCGAAACTCTTTGCCGTCGCCATCTAATTGCTGGCGGCGCGCCAATACCTGTTCTATACGAGCCTGCTGGGCACTGAGTTTGGCCTTTAGCTCGCCGTGCTGGCGATTAAACTGCTGCACTTCGCGGCTTAGGGTTTCTCGATCTAGCTCCTGTGTTTTAAGCAGGTTTCGGTCGGCATCTAAACCTTCGACAATAGTCTGGATACGAATTTCTGCACCGTCTATTGCCTCGCGCAATTCCTGTAGGTCTTGCTGGCGCTGCAATACGCCGCCTTGCTCGGTATTACCTCGGCTAACGCGCAGCCAATTACTACCAAGCCATAAACCTTCTGGCGTAATAACAGACTCATGGGGCGCCAAGCTTGACCGCATAGCCAGCGCCGCGATCAAGTCATCCGCCACCCGGACACTACCCAATACGCCCAACAAGGCCGCGTTGCCGCTGACCTTATCCGCGAGCGATACACCAGACGATGCCGATTTAGCCGCCCCCTCAACAAAACACACATTGCCTTCTTTAAGGCCGTCTAAAATACTGCCAACACCGTCCAGCGAGTCTACACACAGAGCTTGCAGCTGATCGCCTAAGACGGTTTCTACCGCCTGCTGCCACCCTTCGCTAACTTGCAACTGCTCAGCCAAACGCGGGGTATTTGCTAAACCTTGATCCTCCAACCATGTCGCGGTGGTTTTATCACCCTGACCCAGTGCTGCTTGTTGCAAGGCCTCTAGCGATGCCATACGACCGCGTTTACGCTGCAAATCGCTTCGGCAAGTATCGAGTTCGTCGTTAGCCTGCTTAATACGCTCACGGCATTCGCTGATTTGCGGAATAAGCTGCTCGTGACGCTCTTGCGCTGACAAAGCTTCTAATTCGACCTCGGCCGCTTCTTGCTGCAGTAGGTCAATATCGTCGTCGGTGTCTTCGATATTTAAACCACGACGCTCTTGGTCGAGTTTTTCAATACGTTCTTGCAAGCGCTGTAAGCTCAGCTCCAAATGCTGAATGCGAGACTGCTCAACTTCTGCGCGCTGACGCGGCCCAGCCGCTAACTGGTTGAATTCATCCCAGCGTTGCTGCCAAGATTGCATCGCATCTTCGGCATTTGAAAGTGCTTCAGCGGCACCCTCTTCAGCAGCGTCGGTAATTTCTAGCTCAGGCTCAATCTCCGCAATTTCCTCTTCCCACATGGCGATCTTTTCACGATCATTTTCTAGATGGCGCGTGGTTTCTTGCACATTCACACTTAGCTGTTGCAAGTCGGCATCTAGCTGCTGACGACGTTGCTGCTGATGCTGTATACCCTGCTCGGCCCGTGCTATTTCAGCGCCGATGCTATAGAAACGACCTTGCACTTCGTTGAACGAATCATTGAGCTGGCTATGCTGATCTCTAGCCTGTTCAATGCCGGTATTTAAGCCAACCTGTTCAGTAACAATCGCTTCACGTTCCAGTTCTAAGCGATTGATTTCTTTTTCTTTTACACCAGCCTGATCATCTAAGGTTTTCCATTGCAAAACCTGTAATTGGGCTTTTAACAAGCGCTCTTCTTTTTTGTATTCGGTGTACTTTTCTGCTGCCGCCGCTTGGCGTTGTAAATGTTGAAGCTGGCGCTCTAGCTCGTCGCGAAGGTCGGTCAGACGTTCCAAATTCTCTTGAGTCCGACGCATACGACTTTCGGTTTCGCGGCGGCGCTCTTTGTACTTTGAGATACCCGCCGCTTCTTCAATAAACACCCGCAGCTCTTCCGGCTTAGATTCAATAAGCCGAGAGATCATGCCCTGTTCGATGATAGCGTAGCTGCGCGGGCCTAAGCCGGTACCGAGGAATATATCGGTAATATCACGGCGCCGACATTTGGTGCCATTTAGATAATATTCAGAAAGCCCTTCGCGAGTCACTTTACGGCGAATAGCAATTTCATCGTAGGCGGCATATTCGCCACCTAGCTTTTTATCGGTGTTATCGAACACCAACTCGATACTGGCCTGACCCACGGGTTTACGATTGACCGAACCGTTAAAAATAACGTCAGTCATTGACTCGCCACGTAAGTTTTTAGCCGAGCTTTCCCCCATTACCCAACGCACGGCGTCGATAATATTTGATTTGCCACAACCATTCGGGCCAACCACCGCCGACAAATTAGTCGGAAAATGGGCAGTTGTCGGGTCTACAAACGATTTAAAACCCGCTAATTTGATACTTTTAAGACGCATAAACCAATAACCAACACTGTATGGTGCTGCCACGCTGAGTTTTATTGTGTTCTCGAGGCAACAACAGGATAAATTTGCGCAAAGCGCGATTATAGCGATAGCTGCAGGGACTGACAGCAGTATTTGTGACTTTGTGAGCGGGGAAACCGTTTTAGGCTAGTTTCCCTGCACCTCGGTAATCGACAAATTTAGTGGATCATCGACTTTGCCCGGCTCTATTTGAACGGGCTTACCTACCCAATCACCATCACGGCGTATAGCAGTCCCTGCGCGGCTAATATGTGCCGACATTATAAGCTCAGAAAAATCATCTAAGCTCATGCCTTGTCGAATCACATCCGCATCTGTGAGCAGAAGCCTAATGGGCCATTCCTGTGTGGTCAACAAGGGGATGCGTAATGCGGCTACCGGCATGGGATTGCCATCCGTGCTTTTGGCAACGACAAATAAAACACCCGCGGGCGCGGCGCCTAATTCTGGCGCCAGTGCGACGCTCACATCAAAGCCTTGTAAATCCCCTGCAGCGACTGCGCGACGCTTAGATTCGGCAATACCGCTGCCGATCACACCAAGTTCAGGCGAGCCAGCGGGCAATTGGGTCAGCAATTTACTCCAGTGCGATAACGCATCAAGGTAGCGACCACTTGCAAAGCCATCTATACCCAGCACACCTAATGCAGTGCCTTGCAAAGGGTTAATCGCCAAAGCCCGGTCTAACAAGCTACGGGTTTGCTCATCCACAATTCGCCCACCCACCAAATACCGCGCCTGCGCCAATTGCGCCAATACATCGGGGTCTTGCGGATACAAGACTTCGAGGCGTTGGTAATACGGTAAAGCACCCGCAAAATCACCCTGTTGGCGATAGAGCGTCGCCATCATGACTAAGTGCTCGCCGCTATTGGGTCGCCGCGCCAAAATATCTTCCACAATCCCTTGGTAGCGCTGCCACCGCGTATCATCGATGCCGTCACGGACAATCTCCGTTTGCAGCTCTCGCAAAGCAAGATCTTGCCGATAACCGAGGCGATCATAGAGAACAAGGGCAATAAGCGGAATGAGCACTAACACAGCTAAAATATAACCTCGTTTAGAGCCGGTAGTTGCCGCATCACTATCGCTAGCCGACTCAGTAACCAACTGCCTATCGAGTTCCCGCTCAAGTTCGGCGAACTGCGACTGATCAATCAGTCCGGAATCAAGGTCAACGCTCAATTCACGCTGGCGCTGGCGATAGAAATCACGCTGCGCACGGCGATGCAGTTGCTGGTCTGTCTGATTTTTTTGCCGGCTGCGCAAAGACAATAAAACCAGAATGGCTGCCAATAATAATAAAATGCCGATACCAATATAGAGATTGATCATGATCGCGTCTCCGCATCGCCAGAGTCGTCATCATTAAGTAGTTCGTGCAAACGCGTTTGTTCATTTACAGACAACGCTGCGTCAGCTGACAATGGTTGGCGCTTGCGCCCAGCCGCCATTCGCCACCACACCAAGGCACCCAACATTAACAATGCCAAGGGCGCGAGCCACAGCACTGCTGTTTGGCCGCTAAAACGGGGGCGATACAAAATAAAGTCACCGTAGCGTGCGACCATATATTGGGTGATTTCGATATCGGATTTATCGTCCATAATCATGCTATGAATTTGGCGACGTAAATCTTTAGAGATGGCAGAATCTGACCCAGACAGGTTTTGATTCTGGCATTTAGGGCAGCGCAGCTCTTCTATAAAGGCGTGGTAACGTTTTTGCTGCAAGGGGGTATCGAATTGATAGGTTTCAATAACGGCCGCCGCGCCAACACTGAACAGTAGTAATACAAAGCTTAAAAATATCGACTTCATTGTGCCGAACCTGACGGGCTTAACTCGGCCATACGCGGCGCAAATTCTTTATCCCATATTCGTTGATCTAAGGCGCCCTGATAGCGAAAGCGAACGGTTCCTGACGCATCTACCAAATATGTTTCAGGCGCGCCTGTTACGCCAAGGTCTAGGCCCAAAGAGCCATCTTCATCAAACAAAGTCACTGAATAAGGATTGCCCTTTTCTGCCAACCAGTGCTTGGCGGCCTCTGCTTCATCTTTGTAATCGATGCTGACGATGTTTACGCCTTCGGCTGCGAGCTTCACCAAAAACGGATGTTCAAAATGACAGCTTGGGCACCACGTTGCCCATACATTTAATAAAAATACCTCGCCGACAATCTGCGCCTTATTTATCAAGCGACCGTCATCTAAAGCCGGCTCAGAAAAATTAGGTAGCGGTTTATCAACCAAAGCCGACGGTAAGTCTGTTGGCGCGTAGTCGCCACTCTGCACGCGGCGCTCAACACCAAAAAAAACCGCTGCCAACAGCGCAAATATCACCAAGGGCAAAAATAACTTAAATCGTTGCACTATGCTCTCCCTTCGCATCAAGCGCTGCTTTTTGGGAGGGGCGATAACGCTTGTCACAAATCGCCAACAATCCACCTAAAGCCATCAAAATTGCGCCTAACCATATCCAACGTATAAACGGTTTCACATGAATGCGTACCGCCCACGCATCTTTGCCAACCGGCTCACCGAGCGCGATATACACATCGCGCATGAGTCCTGCATCAATCGCGGCCTCCGTCATCACTTGACTGCTACGCGCATGATAGCGGCGCTTTTCAGGATGCAGCTCAGCAATAAGTTTATCGCCCTGCCACAGTGAAAACGTGCCTCGCTGGCCCTGATAATTTGGGCCGGTAATCGCCTGCACAGAATCAAAACTCACCTCATAAGAAAACGCACTTTCAGTGCGCTCGCCTACCGTCATACGAATGTCCTGCTCATGATTAAAACTACTAACCATGGCCACACCGAGCACGCTACAGGCAAAGCCAATGTGCGCAATCAGCATTCCGTAATATGACGGTGTAAGTCGTCTTAAACCCTTCGCCAACGTCGGCGCATTGCGCACTTTGCTACGTAAATTAACAATACTGCTCAGCACTATCCACGCCGCCAGCAGCACGCCAATTGTCGCGCCAATATGTAAGCCATCGCCAAACCACTGCGGTATTAAAAAGCCCAGAATCACGCTACTCACAAAGGCGGCCAGTAATGGCCTAGTCCAAGATGTGGTATTGCTGCGCTTCCATTGTGAAGACGGCCCGATACCAATCACCAAGGCCATCAAGCACATGAGGGGCACGAAAATGGCGTTAAAATAGGGCGGCCCCACCGAGTATTTACCCAGTCCGGCAAAATCCATAATTAGGGGAAATAAGGTCCCAAGCAAAACCGTCATTGCTGCGACTAACAATAAAATATTATTAACAAGTAATAAGGCTTCTCTAGACAACCAAGTAAACGTAGACGTGGTCTGGTTACTTGGCGCGCGAAACGCGTAGAGCGTAAGAGATCCGCCAACCACAATGACCAAAAAGCCAAGAATAAACATGCCGCGGGTAGGATCAGCAGCAAAGGCATGCACCGAGGTTAGTACACCCGAACGTACCAAGAAGGTGCCTAACAAACTCAATGAAAATGCGAATATCGCTAATAGCAGCGTCCAGCTTTTAAACACGCCGCGTTTTTCTGTTACCGCCAAGGAATGTATTAACGCCGTTCCCACCAACCAGGGCATGAATGACGCGTTCTCTACTGGGTCCCAGAACCACCAGCCGCCCCAACCCAATTCGTAGTAAGCCCACCAACTTCCGAGGGCAATCCCCACTGTTAAAAACAGCCATGCAATATTCGTCCATGGCCGCGACCAACGCGCCCAACTGGCGTCCATTCGACCACTCATTAAGGCGGCAATCGCAAATGCAAACGCGACTGAAAACCCTACATAGCCGACGTAAAGCATCGGCGGATGAATCACCATGCCCGGATCTTGCAGCAGTGGATTTAAATCTTGCCCGTCGGCAGGCACAGTCAGCAAATGGCGAGCAAAGGGATTGGACGTAAACAGGGAGAAACCGAAGAAGCCCACGGCAATCATACCCATCACCGACAGCACCCGAGCCAGAATGTCATGAGGCAATTGGCGTGAAAAAATGGCTACCGCCACTGTCCACATGGCCAAAATTTGCAACCACAGCAGTAAAGAGCCTTCGTGACCGCCCCATAAGGCGCTGAATTTATAAGCCGGCGGGAGCAAGGTGTTGGACTGGGCCGCAACGATATCAACCGAGAAATCGTCTGTTAAAAACGCATAAAACAGGCTGGCAATGGCGATAGTAGTAAACAAGCACTGGGCAAAGCTTAAATAGCGGCCGGAACGCATTGCCAGATGATCGCCACGGTAAACCCCCCACAGCGGTAAAATCGCCAACGCCAGCGCAAAACAAAAACCCAGTATTAAGGCAAAGTGCCCAAACTCAACAATCACTATTCGCCCTTCTCTTGCTGTTCAGCTCGGCGCGCCGCAGATTTCTCTAAGGCATCACTTACCTCTGGCGGCATATAGGTTTCATCATGCTTTGCCAGCACTTCGGTGGCGTAAAAAATACCGTCTTCGCCCAGCTTTCCCGATGCCACCACGCCCTCACCTTCGGCAAATAAATCCGGCAGAATACCTTCGTACTCGACCGTGACGACCGCGCTAAAATCAGTCACCACAAATCGTATTTTCAAACTGTCGGTGGCGCGCTGTACGCTGCCTTCTTGCACCATACCACCCGCGCGGATCGACTTACCAACCGGCGCTTTGCCAGACACAATTTCCGCCGGAGGATAGAATAAATTAATATTTTCTTTTAACGCGTAGCCCAACAAGCCGGCCGCAAGCCCCGCGACCACTAATATAAATAAAATAATTAAAAGGCGCTGTTTGCGCTGGGGATGCATAGCCATAACACTCTCTTAAACTACTGTGGCCGCCTAGTATCAGCGGTAACGCATTATTTTGTGGTCGCAGATGTCGCGTTTTTACGCCGGACAATTGCGCGTATCTGCAATTCAGCCTGCTTGCGCCGACGGCGCGCCACCACCACTAAGGTAACGAGTACAAAAACGGTCGCGCCATAGCAAAACCATACATAACTACCGTGGCCACTCATACGGAGTAAATCGCCAACGCTATCAAAATACATTTAACGAGGCTCCCCACAAACAAGGTCTTGCACCCAGCGGGTGTTTTTTTCCCGGTCCAGAATTTCTGCGCGGACAAACAGCAGCAGCACCCAGCCAAAAAATAAATACATACCACTTAGCGTCGCCATTAAGGGTCGCAACATGCTGGGATGTATCGTCGACTGACCGGTGAAACTAATACTTGCTGGCTGATGCAGGCTATACCACCACTCTACCGACCAATAAATAATAGGGATATTCACGGCGCCAACAATGGCCAATACTGCACAGGCCTTAGCCGCTGCATCGCGATTTTCAAATGCCTGGTGCAGGGCAACAATACCTAGATATAAAAAGAATAAAATCAGCACCGAAGTAATACGCGCGTCCCACACCCACCACGTACCCCAGGTTGGTTTACCCCACACGGCACCGGTGAGCAGGGCCAGAAATGTGAGCGCGGCGCCAATGGGCGCGATGGCCTTCATTACCATGGCTGCTAGCTTCATTCGCCAAATCAAATGAATAGCGCCAGCAATCGCCATAGTCATATAGGCGCCCATCGCCACGGCCGATGCGGGAACGTGGATATAAATAATCCGAAAGCTATTGCCCTGTTTATAATCTGCGGGCACAAACGCCAAACCCCACACCGCGCCGCCTACCAACAGTACTAACGAAATCATCGCCAGCCAAGGTAACAGTCGGCCGCTAAACTGATAAAACCAGCGTGGCGAGCCCCATTTATGGAAGGTTGAGCTAATCGACAAAGCAATATTCTCTTTTAATATCTATTCAAGCACCGCTAGCAGCAGCGCAAAAGTCGGGCATTATACCCCAGCCTGACCGTAATTTAGTCAAACATACCCATGCTTAAACATTGCGATAATGTAAGCTTATTGCCCAAACTACTGGTCAACACTGATACGTAAAGCACCGCAGATAGCTAGCGGCGACAAGGCTAAAGCAGCTAGAAAAAACACCCCTAACATCGCCAACTGCGGCAAATATGCTCCGCCCTCAACTGCAGCCTTCACCGCGCTGCTGCCAAAAATAAGTACCGGTATATAGAGCGGCAACACAATCAGCGACAACAATAAGCCACCCTTGCGCAGCCCGACGGTAAGCGCTGCACCAATGGCACCAATAAAACTAAGCACGCTGGTGCCCAAAATTAAGCTCGCCATCAACGGCAGCATTCCATCGGCTGGCAAGTGTAACAGCACCCCCAAAATCGGAGACAACAAACTGAGTGGCAAGCCAGTCATCAACCAATGTGCCAGCGTTTTGGCTAACACCTGAGGGTAAAGCGGCTGATGCGTTAGAAGCATTTGCTCTAGGGTGGCATCGTCGAAGTCACTTCGAAACAGGCTATCTGTTGCCAGTAGGGACGCTAACAGTGCAACCACCCATAAAATACCGGGGGATAATTCGGCAAGACGATCTGGCTGCGGACCTATGCCAAGGGGAAATAGCGCGCACACCATCACAAAAAATATTAAAGGGTTCGACCACTCGCTGCCACGGCGCAGCGACGCAACGATGTCACGGCGCAGTACCGCGAAAACCAATTTCAGCAAGCTAGGCTTAGGCATCGACGGCCTCCCCCAGAGCGATAACGCTGAATTCTTGATCGAAATTAAGACGGTGATGGGTGGTTAACAGCACCGCGCCACCCTCTTTCACAAAGTCACCAAGCCAGCGCTCGATCTCCGCCACGCCGCGCTGATCTATCGCGGTGAAGGGCTCGTCTAGAATCCAAAGACTGGCTGGAATACAGAATAAGCGCGCGAGATTGACTCTGCGCTGCTGACCAGCTGAGAGGGAAAAACAGGGTTGCTCTTCAAAACCGCACAAACCGACCTTTTCTAAAGCCAACATAATTGCAGCATCGCTATTAGTCATACCGCGCAGCGCACAGGACCAACGCAAATTTTCAAGGGGACTCAATACCGCTTTAATACCAGCGCCATGGCCGATATAAAGTAACTGCTGCAAATAATCGTGGCGCTGCCGCTGCAGGGACTTGCCCTGCCACAAAACCTCGCCCTGATAGCGACTCGACAGGCCGGCCAAAATACGCAGCAAACTGGTTTTGCCGCTGCCGTTAGAGCCAGCAACTTGCACAAGCTGACCGGCATTGAGCTGAAAGCACAAATCCGCAAACAGCACCCGATCATCTCGGTCGCTGCATAACTGCTTAACCTCCAGCCCGGTATTTGCCAAAACCACTCCCACTTGTCCAAGCACAGACATGTCGACGACATGCGTAAAATCGCCGCCAAGTATATACGAAATAGAGGAAATTGAGTGTGGAAAACACGATACCAAGGTATCTGAGGATAAGTACTATGGTTCAGTGAACTAGCGACTTAGGAGTTATCGCTTTCACGATCTCGATTGCGCTCCCAACTGTCGAAATCTTGCGCCACTAGATCGAGATAGGTAAGCGCTTTGTCTAGTTCCGAAGAGTATCCCTTGCCGCGAAATCTCATCAAGCGCTGCCTTACCCAGCTCAGCTCACTCACTAAATGGCTGACGTCACCATCGGCTATTGCCGGAGCAGCTGCATGACTTATGCTTGGCACCGGCTGCCGAGTCAACGTGGCAACGGCGCTGTCAATCGTCTCGAATTGACTGCTAGGATAAGCCTGAAATTCCGCCGAACCAACGCCGTCAATCGACTCAGAAATAATGGCTTTCTCAGATTGCGCGCCAAGAATGGGTGCAAAACTAGTATTTTCATAATGTAAGACAGAGGGCGCCAAGCTCGCGATTTGATTGTCTCTTGGCCGCAAACGACCATCAAAAAAAACACTCATCGGATCACCCAGCGACTCCACCGGATTATTGGCCGCCGACGGGCTATTATTTCGGTCAGCCGCGCGTAGTAAGCGCGATTTCAAGTCGCTGTCTACGGCGTTAGGAACCTGATGATTAATACGTCGCGCCAACATCAGCTCTAAAGCCCCGATTGCCGCCACCAGCAGCGACACCAAACTCGGCGTCATCGACACTCGACGAGTACGAACCCGCTCCATTACACGCTCAGCAAGTTGGGCGCACTCGGCCAACTCACTCATTTTCAACACCGTTGCCCCACCATACAAGGTGTGAAATCCACGATGAATATCATCAAGGATTCGCTGACCATCGTAGCCATAGCGTAATTCGGCAAGCTGTTCTGACAGGCGCTGAACAATCTCCTCTGCTTCCGCAAGGAAAATCGCCAAAATACCTTCGTGCTCTTGCTCGTTCACACTCAACCCTAATTTATTACTGATATCTACGCAGCAGGTATACCCATCCCGCCACCTAAGTTAACCCCTAGCAAGCCTGCTTTAATTGGCAGGGATCGTCGTATTATCCATTTTAGATGCGACAAAGGCTGCAAGCTCGGTCACATTCCTGAAACATCGACACAACATGTTTGATAAAGGCTACGCTTAATCACGATATAAGCGTAAATGTGGCAGGAATTAACCGAGCTTAAAAATAAAAACACATTATTGCGTGTTAGCGACGACTTTCTATAATTGAGAGAATTTTGCTTTCTAGCGTTGCCGCGGTGAAGGGTTTAACCATATAAGCATTTACGCCGGCCTGGGCCGCCGCAATAATGTGTTCGCGCTTGGCATCGGCGGTAATCATTAATACCGGAATATGCGCCAAATTACTGTCTGCCCGAATCGCCCGCAACAACTCTAGCCCCGACATTCTCGGCATCAACAAATCGGTAATCACAAAATCAAAGCGCTGGTTATGAAGCATCGGTAGCGCCGCCAAACCATCTTCCGCTTCACCGATGTAGCGATAGCCTAGATCAGTGAGCAAATTGCGAATAATCCGGCGCATGGTAGAAAAGCTCTCCACCACCAGAATGCGCATCTCAGCAGGCGAACACGACACCGGCATTACCGGATCAAGCTCCTCGTGATTACTGCGAAATGGATTGGGCGACAAATCCTGGTCATTGTCATCAATCATTGCCCCTGCACCGCCTCGCGATCTACCGATGCTTTTGCGCTAAGTAAATGCTCAACAAAAAACACCAAATGTCCCTGCGCCTTGGCAGGCAGTGGCCATTTTTGTGCCTGCTTTGCTAATTCGCGCAGCGCTCTTGCCGACGGACTGCTCGGTGCCGCGACGACCACCGGCGTTTGCTGCCGAACCGACTCCCGCAGTTTCACATCAAACGGCACCGCGCCCGCGTAAATTAAACCCACATCCAAAAATTGACCGCAAACTTGATTTAAACTTTCAAATAGCTGCCGTCCTTCCTGCTCGTCAGCCACCATATTGGCCATAATTCGAAAACGGCTGCGGCCAAAATCGCGATTCAATAATTTAATTAAGGCGTAGGCGTCGGTAATCGAACTGGGTTCATTACAAACCACCATCACCACCTCTTGTGCGGCGGTAAGAAAATTCACCACCGAATCTGAGATACCCGCCGCGGTATCAATCACCAGCACGTCCAATTGCATTGCAATATCACTAAACGCGCGGATCAAACCCGCATGTTCAAGCGAGCTGAGCATACTTAAACGACGAGTGCCCGACGAGGCGGGAATAATTTTTATGCCGGCCGGCCCAGTCAGCATAATATCCTGCAAGGAACAGCTGCCATCCAGTACCTGTTCAATCGTATTGGACGCTTTTAGGCCAAGTAACACATCTACATTTGCCAGACCAAAGTCTGCGTCTAGCAGCACAACCCGTGCGCCCTCTTCCGCCATTGCTACACTCAGGTTGATAGCGACATTACTTTTACCCACACCGCCTTTGCCGCCACTGACCGCGATAACTTGAATCGGCCGTGTCATGCTTGCTCCGGTGTAGCAACCGCTTTGTTAAATTCGTTTTCACGCCAGGGAAAGCCCCACATTCGCCGACTATGCTCACCAATCTGCTCGGCCTTACACATCGCCATAATCTTTTTTAAGAGGCGCTGATCAACGGCTTGAACATCGATAAGAAGCACAAACAAATCCTCTGCCGCATACGCTTGGTAATCATCCAAGGCGGGATTGTCTTGCATTAAACCGAGGAAGCCGCCCTCCCACGCGCCAAAAAACAGCAGGGTTAACGGTAGTGAATACAAAATAATATCGCGCGCCAAACCCTCCTCAACTTTGAAGAGCGACAGCGAAGTAATGACCAGCAAGCAGCCAAGACACCCCCCCCAAAAACCACCTCGCCAGCCGCCACCCAGCATATTGGTCAGCATAAGCGGCGATGCCAACGGCAATCTTAATCGCTGAACATCCGCCGTAGCACGAGTAAATATTCGCCATCGCCAACCTTGTAAATGTGGCTGCTTCAGCATATCGACAATCTCGCGAAGATCAGCCTGATTGCGACTTAAAAACACCAGCCGACGTTTCATATTATTGTTCTCTCTGGTCTAAACACAGTACGAGTCTGCAAAGCAGTATGCCGCATAATGATTTGCTACCGAACGCCATAGTGCAAACCTTATCTTAGTGACTGCAAACGTTCGGTTTGACTCACTACCTCGGTCAAGCGGATACCGAGCTTGTCTTCAATCACCACTACTTCACCACGCGCAATTAGGGTGCCGTTTACCAACACATCCAAGGGCTCGCCGGCCTGTCGGTCTAGCTCCACAATAGCACCTTGATGCAGCTGTAATAAATCGCGAATAGGCATGTCGCTCCCGCCTACTTCTAGGGTAAGACGCACAGGAATATCCATTACCATGGCTAAATCTGGTCCAGCCGGATTTCTATCACGGAGCCGAGCGCCAGCGCCATCAGGCGCCTCCGCGCCAGCAAATCCCGCACGGCTGGCTTCTTTGAACTCGCCTTTATCCGCGGCTTCCATTTCTTCCTTTAAGGCCTGACGTTGGCGGCGAAGTTCGTCTTGCTTGTCCATAATCCAGTCCTTACCTAATTCAAAAAATACTAGCGGTGATCTTTAATTTGCTTCATTAACGGCCGCGAAAGTGTATTCATTCAACAATTTTAAGCGCCAAATAGCCATTCACCACACCCAACTGCGCCCTTGCCATTGGCACGCCTGCGGCCTTCAGTACCGACGGTTCACGATTACTAAAAGGAATTACATCGCCGACCTGCAAGGCGGCAATATCGCCTAAATTCATCATGGGTTCCGCCAAGGTGCAGCGGGTAGCCACCTTCATATCCAACAGCGACGAACTCAACGCACCTTGCCAATGGGAGTTATCGCTATGCTGCTCGGCCGACTCCGCCTTGCTGAGCAAATCCATCACTGGCTCTAACATGGCCAGCGGTAAGGCAATAGTAAACTCGCCACCACCACCGCTATCTAATTCTATCTGGAAACGACACACCGCAATGCTTTCTGCCTGACCGGCAATGGCCGCCATGGCCGGATTCACTTCCATCGCCAAGGATTCTGCCCGAATAACACTGGCCAAACGCCAAGCGCGATCGTAATCGCCGTGGGCACGCTCTATTAAACGGCTAATGACGCGGCGCTCAAGCTTACTAAAGTCACGACCATCGGCGTGGCCTTGGGTGCCATTGCCACCAAAGAACATATCCACCAAACGAAACACTAAGCGCGCGTCGAAAACGATCATTGCCGCGCCTTTAAGCGGGTGTAAACGCATTAAATTTAACGAGGTGGGAACATACAAAGAGTGCAAATACTCGCTATAGGGTTGGAACTGCAGGTCAATGGCGGCGACATCAACGCTTTGGCCTAACACGTCAGAAATACTGTCGCGGAAGTATTCTGCAAAACGCTTATTAATTTGCTCTAAGCCCGGTAGCCGGCGTTTCTTTAAGCGCCGGCGACTGGCTAAATCGAAAGATCGCGCACCGGCAGTAGGTGAATTGGCGCGGTCCGACCTTGGCGTCTGTGCTTGCACATTCGCCAATAAAGCATCTATTTCTGCTTGGGAGAGTAAATCCTTCACCATTACGCCCGCACCGCGACTACAACCTATGGAATATGAGATTTACAGCAAGACTTGCGCCAATATTATTTCTATATAAATCAATTAGTTAGAGTAAAAAACAATTGTCAAAAAAATGACAACAGCTATTTAGGCTCGGCTAACCACTTTCGAATGAGCATCATTGCCTCGGTAAAACAGCGTTGCGCATTGCTAAAATCTTGTTGGATATTATGAAAGCTCGCATCCCTGCCACGTAATTCTAAGCCGCGAAAATGCTGGGCAAGATTGTCTGCACCCAGGGAAGCCGCGCCCCCCTTCATGGTATGCGCCGCCGTTCTAAGCGTTTCGGCATCGTGATTTTCTATCGCTTGCTCGAGGGTTGCCAGCCGCTCCCGAGTATCGACCTCAAACTCATCGATCAGCGTCAGAACATCATCTTCCATAAAGCCACGTAATTCTTCTAGCAATGATAAATTCAATGCAGGCATATATTTAAACGTCCTTGTTAATGCAGTTTCAATAGTAAATACAGGAGTAGCTTACGTGTTTACGCAGGTTTCGTCGCGAAAACAGACCCATTAAAATACATCTATTTTACGCGCATCAAGAATAATTTCGCCAACGGCCGCCATTTGCTTTGCAATCATCACAATCTCGGCCTGTGCCGCAGCCGCCTCCCCCTGCGTAAAACGCCGAGACAAAGCAGATATAGACTGTCGTTGTTCGTCGTTTATTGCATTCAAAAATCGGCGCCGAAGCTGCGCTCCTGATTCGGCCAAGGCAGGCGCAAGAATCGTCGGCGTCAATTGTTTGGCCAATAGCGCAATGTCGTGCTCTGCCATATTCACAATTTGTGCAAAGCCAAACATCAGCTCTTCCACGCGAGCAGCATGCTCCGGCTGACTTGCCCGCAAACCGTTAAGCAAACTACTCTCGGCACCAACATCCATTTCATTTAGCAAGGCCGCCGCCACCGAATCACCGGTCATGGCACGCGCGAGTGGTCGACCAACGTCCGTAAAAAACTGCTCCAGCAGCCAATCCAGCTCTTCGAGCGCCGCCGGTGTAAGATTCTTTAAGCCAGACAAGCGCCCCAGTAAATCTAAACGCCGCGACTCATCAAAGGTCAACAGCACCGCACTGCCCTGTACGGGCTCCAGACAGGCAATGACCACCGCCTGAATCTGGGGGTGCTCACGGCGGATAATATCGACAATGGTATTTGGCTCCAGCCACTTTAATTTGCCAATATGCCGAGATTGGCCATGCAGTGCCAAACGGTCGCTCAGTAAGTTAGCCCGCTCTTCGCCAAGTGCTTCTTCTAACAAACTTAATACCGCGTCTCCGGCGCTAGCTTTAACACCGGAAAATGTTTTTACATCTCGATGAAAACGCGCCAATACCTCATTAAATTCTGCGCTACTGGGCGTGTCCATACTGCTCATTACCGCTGCCAAACGATGAACATCAGCCGGCGGTAAGGCGCGTATTATCGCTGCAGCCTGAGACTTATCCAGCGACATAATTAAGGCAGCAGCCTGCTCCGCATCTGACAATTGCGCAAGTTGGGTCATTAGCTTGGCGCTCCATTGAGCCACTCACTCAGCACACTGGCGACCCGATTCGGCTCTTCCTGCGCAATATTTTTAAACCGCTGCAATTGATCGCGGTAGTCACCCTCAGTTTGCAGGGCTTTTGCACGCCGCTGACGATACCGATAAATCGCAAGTATCAAACCCAAAAACCCAAGCAGCAATAAAGCGATACCGAGGTAAACTCGCTGCACAAGGTCGAGACCAAATAGCATTGTCTTGCTGCCAGACAAGCTAGGAAAGGCATGGAATTTCACCGCCAACTGATCACCCCGAGCCTCATTCAGACCAAGCCCAGCGGTCACCAAGGAAGAGAGCGCTTGCTCCATGTTAGGATCTGGTGTCGCACGATTGATAAGCGCTAACACGGTTTTACGCTCTGCGCCTTGGGCCCCTTTCGCAATATCCTCTACTTGCACGGTGACTTTAATATCGCGGCGATCAAGCAGCGAACTCGCCAGGCTCATCACCTTGCGTTCTAAGTAAGTCTCGCGCAGGCTAAGCGGGTCTTCAGCACTGGCACTAAAACTGTCCTCGACGCTTAAGCGCCATTGCTGCCAAGCAGCTTGTGAGAGCAGTGCGACAGCAATAAGCACGCACAGAGACATCGCTATCACGGCAATCAGGCTCGCGATTGATACTGATTTATTTCCACCCATTTCGCGCTCCATTAAAGATTATTCGCCATAAGCGACCGACCTAAATCAACGTCTACTGATATTTATTCGACCGCTGAACTTCAGCCACCAATAGTCAATAAAATGACAAGCCTGAAAGCCACCTCAGAATCGCATCGCAACTGCGTCATTATTTTGACAAACATGCGCCAAGGCGCCATCAATTACTACAATCACCGCCGCTAAGCGACTAATGTTGTTGGATAAAGCAGAAATCAGGCCAGTATTAGCCTAAAAGGAGAAGCGACAAAAAAATCTAGGGATGACATTAAGCGTGTTCACCATGGCTGGCACTACTAGTCCCAAGCCACCCAGTGAAACAAGGGGTAGGCACAACAGCTCTTTGGTGTTAACCCACCCGTGAGCAGCTAATTAAGCTGAGTTAGCTCAATAAAGTCACTGCGCGTCGGTGACAGTGACGCAGGGACACCGCCAGCATCAATGGTTTGGCTAGAATCACCAAATTCGTACTCCTTGCGCTCGCCAGTGCGGTCGATGGTCAGCGAAGCAAAATCAAACAGGTTTGGATCTGCCATTTGCGAAGGCGCGATATTTTGCATAGACGAGAAAATTTTCTCGATGCGACTACCATCAGCTTTCTCCCAATCCATCAGCATTTTGCGAATATTTTGCCGCTGTAGATTTTCCTGCGAGCCGCAAAGATTACAGGGAATAATTGGAAATTCTTTGTGGGCAGAAAACGCCTCTATATCGCTCTCGCGGCAGTATGCCAGCGGACGAATAATAATATTGCGCTTGTCATCAGATAGCAGCTTTGGTGGCATACCCGATAGCCGCGAGCCGTAAAACATATTCAAAAACAGGGTTTGGACGATATCGTCTTTATGGTGGCCCAGCGCAATTTTAGCGGCGCCAATTTCTTCTGCAAAGGCGTATAAAGTGCCGCGACGCAGGCGTGAACACAGACCGCAGGTGGTTTTACCCTCAGGAATCTTCTGCTTAACAATCGAGTACGTGTCTTTGTTAACGATGTAGTACTCAATCCCTAAAGCATCGAGATACGCGGGCAAAATATGCTCTGGGTAACCAGGCTGTTTTTGATCCATATTAACCGCCACCAGCTCAAACTTTACCGGCGCGCTCTTTTGCAGATTCATCAATATATCGAGCATGGTATAGCTGTCTTTGCCACCAGACAGGCAGACCATAATGCGGTCGCCCTCTTCGATCATTTTATAATCTTCAATGGCTTGGCCCGTGTGGCGGCGCAAACGCTTTTGAAGTTTATTGAATTCTAGTTTTGGCAAGCTGGACATAACACGCAAATCAAATAGAGGGCTGGGGCGCGCATTATATAGAAACGTGTACTCAGCGGCCACAAACTCGCGTTTTGCCGCGCTTATCACCGCTGCCACACAGCTAATATGAGCCTGTATTTGGCCTTTGCGGGCTCAAGCGCTGGCAATCCGCGGCGGAGATGACTATCATTGGCCCGCCAAAATCTGCTGGCATGAGGTGTCTTGTACACGGCCAGACCCCGGCACGGGTGCATGTCGGATCGTGTAATCCACGTCCGATCGCACCCGCTCAAAATCATACCATCACCAGAAAGGGAATCGCCCAATGAAACAACCAGTTCGCGTCACCGTTACCGGTGCAGCCGGCCAAATTGGCTACGCACTTCTTTTCCGTATCGCTTCCGGCGCTATGCTGGGCGACGATCAGCCCGTTATTCTGCACCTACTCGACATCACTCCAGCTATGGACGCCCTACAAGGCGTGCGCATGGAGCTTGAAGACTGCGCATTCCCATTATTGGCTGGCGTAGTGTGCACCGATGATCCAAATGTTGGCTTTAAAGATGCTGACTACGCATTACTTGTTGGCGCACGTCCTCGTGGCCCAGGTATGGAACGTAAAGATCTACTTGAAGCTAACGCGGCTATTTTCTCTGTTCAAGGCAAGGCCATTGATCAGAACGCCAGCAAAAACATCAAAGTATTGGTTGTCGGCAACCCTGCTAACACCAACGCCCTGATCACTCAGCGCAATGCGCCATCTATCGACAAGCGCAACTTCACCGCGATGACCCGCTTAGATCACAACCGCGCCATGACTCAGATTGCTATCAAAACTGGCAAAACTGTTAATGACGTAACTAACATGACGATCTGGGGCAACCACTCAGCAACTCAGTACCCAGACCTGTTCAATGCAAAAGTATCTGGCCAAACCGCCAGCGACCTCGTTGATCAAGCATGGTTAGAGACTGACTTTATCCCAACAGTACAGCAACGCGGCGCCGCAATTATTAAAGCGCGCGGTGCATCTTCTGCCGCCTCTGCAGCAAACGCCGCTAGCGGTCACATGCGCAGCTGGGCACTAGGCACAGCGGGTGACGACTGGGTTTCTATGGGCGTTTACAGCGACGGTAGCTACGGCATCCAAGAAGGCCTGATCTACTCTTTCCCTTGCCGCTGCAAAAATGGCGAGTGGGAAATCGTTCAGGGCCTAGAAATAAACGACTTCAGCCGTGGCAAAATGCAAGCCACTGAGCAAGAGCTTGCTGAAGAGCGTGATGGTGTAAAACACCTACTGCCATAAGAACTTAGTTCTAAGCAGCGAATAAAAAGGCGACCCCGGGTCGCCTTTTTATTGCCCAACAAAAACTGTAAGCATGCAAATTAGTGCGCTTATTCCGCTGCGACCAATGACTGTGCGACAAAAATCATTTACCGTTTAGTTTTTTGAAAAAGATGACGAGGAAAATACTCAGATGAATGTCTCCGATGCTGTAAAAGCCCGCCGCTCAATACGCGGTTATAAACCTGACCCCGTTGCACCGGAGCTAATTGAGAAGATTTTTGATCAAGCCCGTTTCGCACCGTCTAACTGCAATACCCAGCCATGGCACACCGTGGTGGTTTCTGGTCAGGCTCGCAAAGACTTACAAGCCGCCATTTTCGAAGAAATCATGTCCGGCAAGGCGCCAACGCCGGTATTTACACCCGGTGACGCTGGCCTAACTGGCGTTTATAAAGACAGACAATATCAGTGCGCGTTTACCTACTATGGGGTAATGGGCATTGAGCGGCACGAAAAAGACAAGCGTCAGCAACTCGCTATGAAAAACTGGGAGTTTTTCGATGCACCACATGTTGCCTTCATCTCTATGCCAGCCAGCATGGGCGCCGTTAACGCGGTAGATGTTGGAATTTACCTGCAAACCCTGATGCTGCTACTAGTCGAAAACGGTTTGGCGAGCTGCCCACAAGGCGCTTTAGCACTCTACCCTGACCCTGTTTTCGCTATCTCCAGCATCCCCGAAGGCAATGCCATTATCTGTGGACTATCATTCGGCTACGAAGACGTGGGCACACGCATAAACGACGTGATAATGGATCGCGACCCGCTAGCCGATCTGGTTCAATTTATTAGCTAAGACCTATCGATTCACCGATACGATGTCTGCGGTGGCCGGCTTATGGTAAAAATATGCGCTGGCCACTTTATGATATAGCGGTTTTTTGAGTACGCAGCCTCGGGCTGGTATTGGTAATGAGCGAGCGAATAATTTTTCCTCTGATCCAGACCTTTGCGTGCTGCTTTGCTTGCTGCTTACCTTCGTTTCGCCCTCGCTTGACGACTAACTTTATTTTTGGGTAAAGCAGATTCAATCGGTCACTGCTTACACGACCATTGGGGAATACAAGGCGCAATCGATTCTATAGAAGTAGTCCGATTGATTTAGTGGCAGCACGCCTGCCCTCAAGAACTATGGTGAAAGTTTCTATATGCAAACACGGAGGATTTCAATCGGAATGAAGAGCACCCTGATAGGTATTCCGATAAGCTAATTCTAGAGCTTGGAGTATGGACGGACAACGGCTCTTCATCATTAACGGGGGACACCGGCATTCATTAAAATGATTTTGCGAAGATCAATTTAATGGAGAGTACCGATGTCCCACGCAGGAAGAATTATAGGCATACCTGGCCTTGAGATTGAACGGGTAGTTCGCAG